>WFXI01000183.1 GCA_015490675.1 Hydrogenothermaceae bacterium | reverse complement strand
CTATAAGTGTTAATAGAAAACTTTCAAAAATAAATACAGTAAGTAAAAATTCTGAAGATAAATTTATTAAAAAAGATAACAATGTTATCCAGATTGATAAAAGATTCATAGAGGAAAAAACTGCAGATATAGGAACAATCTTTAAAAATGTACTACTTGTTCCAGAAATAAAAAATGGTCAAACAGTAGGATTTAGATTTAAATATATAAAACCAAACACTTTACTTTATAAGCTTGGACTTCGTTCTGGAGATTTAATTTTAAGTGTAAACAATATGCCTATCAGAACTGCCGAAGAGGCTTTTAAAATTTATAATATGGTAAGGAACGAAAAATATATAAATATAGAAATAGAAAGAAAAGGACAAAGGAAGGTGCTAACATATGAAATTAGGTAGGTTATTGGTATCTTTGGTTATTTTTTTATTTTCTAGTTTTAGCTATGCTCAAGAGATAACTTTTGATGAAATTTTAAAACTATCTAAAGAAGCTAAAAAAACAGGTCAAGTTTATTTTAATTTTGAAAAAATAGATTTAAAGCTACTTACTTATTTTATTTCTTCTTTGACACAAAAAAACATTGTATTGGGTACAAATATAAAAGGAGAGGTATCATTAATATTTTCAGAGCCTGTGTCTATAAAAGATGCTTGGAATATTTATACTTCTGTTTTAAAAAGTAGAAACTATGTTCTCGTAAATAAAGGAAATTTTTATGAAATAGTTCCTTCCTCAAGCTCGAGAAATTCTACACCTCCCATTGAAAATTTAGACAATAATTCTGAAGAACTTATAACCTATGTTTATAAAGTCCAATATGTAGATATTATCCAACTGGCAAATATTCTTAGAGGTTTAAAGTCACCAAGAGGTGTTGTTTTTTCCTATAATCCAGCAAATATAGTGATTATTACAGATACAAAATCAAATGTTAAAAACTTAAAACAGGTTATTTCATTTATTGATACTCCTTCAGAAGGCTATCTAATAAGGGTATTTAAATTAGAATATGCAGATTCTGCGGAAGTTTCTTCGGCAATATCATCTGTTTTTTCTGATTTAGGGAAAAGGGGTATAGTTATAAAAAGCTTCAATTTAAAATCTCAGAATGCTGTTTTAATAAAAGCTCCAAAATTTGCAATAAAAGATATAGAAAATGTCATAAAAGAATTAGATAAACCATTTTTAAGTTCATCTGCTAGGAGTTTTTACACAATAAAACTTGAAAATAGCAAGGCAGAAGATTTAGCAAATGTATTAAACAAGCTTCTTGAAAACATAAGACTTGTATCAACAAAAAAAGTAAAAAAGGGAAAAAGAGTTTATACTCAAACAAGCTCAAAAGATAAACCTAAAGTAGTAGCTGATAAAGTTTCAAACTCAATAATAGTGTATGCAAATAAAACAGAATTTGAAGCCATTCAGAGATTAGTTGAAAACCTAGATAAAGAAAAAAAACAGGTCTTGGTTACAGCTTTTGTAACAGAAGTATCAGAACAAGCTTTAAAAGAAATAGGAATAAGATGGCAGGCTTTTGGAAAATTAGGAGGTGCTAGTTTCAAAGGTGGATTATCTGAAGGAGATTTCTTTGGAGCAATAGCTTCTTCTAATTTTGTTGTAGGAGGGATTTCCTCTTCTGGAAGAACAGTATCAACAGGTGGAACAACTTTATTTTTCCCAGATTTACTATTTTTATTTTCACTACTTGAAAGAGGAACAGGATTTAACATAGTTTCATCTCCTAAAATATTAACTATGGATAATATAGAAGCCTCTATAAAAGTAGCTCAAAGAATACCTTTTGCTCAAAGTTTAAAGTTCGATGTGAATGGAAATCCAATTATTAATTATGATTATCAAGATGTTGGTCTAATTTTAAAGGTAACTCCCCATATTGCTGATAATAATATTGTTATGGATATACATCAAGAGGTTAATGAAGTTGTAGGATTTGAAAAGCCTCAAATCGGTAATATTAGTTATGTTGTTCCAATTACTTCAAGAAGAGAAATAACAACTTCTATTAAAGTTAAAAATGGTAAAACTGTTGTTTTAGGTGGACTTGTCTCTAAAAAAACTATAAAAACAATGGAAGGAGTTCCTTTCTTCTCATCCTTGCCTATTATTGGAAATTTATTTAAATATAATTCTGAAGATTTAAATAAAACAAACTTATTTGTATTTATTACTCCTTATATAATCAAAAAACCAGAAGATTTAGCAAAAATCACCGAAGAGCATAAAAAATTAAGTGAAATGCTTATGAAAAAAGCTCAAAATATAGATAAAAAGCAAATAAAAACAAAATTTGAAAAAGAAAAATCAAGTGATACATTTGAAGAATACAATAAATACTTTGGAAGGTAAGACAAAAACTTGGATGTAAAAAACTTATCTATAGACTTTTTAAGAGAAAATAAGATACTTCCTATAGATGAAACAAAAATTTACATAACAAGGCAAACTCCGTATTTTGCTATAGAAGATTTTAAATTAATAACTGGCATTATTCCAGAAACCATATTAATCTCCGAAGAAGAATTCCAAGAAAAACTTGAAGAATATATATCCAAGCTAGAAAGTTTCTCTGAAGAAGAAACCTACGAAGAAGAAAAGCTATTTGAAGATTTACTTTCAGGTTCAGATACTCCTGTAATACAAACATTAAATAGTATATTTTTAAAAGCAGTTAGAGCATCTGCAAGTGATATACACTTTGAACCTTTTTCTGATAAGGTTTTAGTTAGATTTAGATTAGATGGCGTTCTGCAAGAAATTTCAACTATTCCCAAAAGTATGTATCCACAGCTTGTTTCTAGAGTAAAAATAATTTCAAAACTAAATGTTGCAGAGAAAAGACTTCCTCAAGATGGAAGAATTAAAGTAAGAATTGGTGAGAAACAGCTAGATATGAGAGTCTCAACACTTCCAACAGTTTTTGGAGAAAGGATTGTTATAAGACTTTTAGATAAATCTAACAAAGTATTAACTTTGGAAGAACTTGGATTTTCAAAAGAAGACTTAGAGCTTTATAAGAGCATAATTTATAAACCTTACGGTTTAATTTTAATAACAGGTCCAACAGGCTCAGGAAAATCTACAACCCTTTATGCATCTCTTTTAGAGCTTAAAAGTCCTAGAAAAAATATAATTACCATAGAAGACCCTGTTGAATATCAGATAGATGGAATTAGTCAAATACAGGTCAACCCTAAAATAAATTTAACATTTGCAAATGGGTTAAGAAGTATATTAAGACAAGACCCTGACATTATTATGGTTGGAGAAATTAGGGATGTAGAAACAGCAGAAATAGCCATACATTCATCTTTAACTGGACACCTTGTTTTATCAACACTTCATACAAATGATGCTCCATCTGCAGTAGCTAGACTTGTTGATATGGGAGTTGAGCCATTTTTAGTTGCTTCTGCCCTTGAGGGTGTAATAGCTCAAAGGCTAGTTAGGAGAATATGTGAAAACTGCAAAGAAGAATATACTCCCAAACCTTGGGAAATAGATGAGTTTAAATTTTTAGGATTAGACCATCCTGAAAAACTTTATAGAGGAAAAGGCTGTGAAGTTTGTCTAAACACTGGATACAAAGGAAGAATTGCAATTTATGAAATAATGAAAGTAGATGAAGAATTAAAAACCATTATTTCTAAAACTCCTGAAACTACAGTTATAAAAGAAAAAGCTTTAGAAAAAGGAATGAAGCGATTGGTTATAGATGGTATGCAAAAGGCAATACAAGGTATTACTACCTTGGAAGAAGTTCTCCAAACAACTAAGGTGTAGTAAAAATGCCGTTTTTTAAATATACAGCTATTACAAAAGATGGAAAAGAAATATCAGATATAGAAGAAGCTTTTTCTATTTCCCATCTTAAAAGTAAATTATCTTCTAAAGGATTAGTTCCTATAGAAATTATTGAAGTAGAGAAAAAGGAAAACAAAAAACTTTTTAGCTTTTCATTTGGTAAAAAAAGCGTATCCAAAGAAGAACTGGCACTTTTACTTTATGAAATTGGAGTGTTAATAGAAAAAGGAGTTCATATTACAAATGCTGTTGAAATAATAGCTAAGCAAGTAGAAAATGAAAATTTAAAGAATAGCCTGCTAATGGTTCAGACAAAATTAAAAGAAGGGCTATCAATAGCTGAAGCTTTTGAAAAAGCTGAAATTTTCCCTAAATTTTTAGTTGAAATGATAAGAGCAGGAGAAACTTCAGGGGCTTTAGATAAAATTTTTCTATCTGCTTCAGAGTTTATAGAAAAACAAGAAGAATTTAAGAAACAAATTATAAACTCTCTTATTTATCCAACAGTGGTAATTTTAGTTGGATTTATTGCAATGGTTGTGATAATGGTTTATGTTGTTCCTACAATAACCAAATTGTATTCTCAGTTTGGAAAAGAATTGCCTTTTGCTACAAAACTTGTTATTGGATTTTCTTCCGCTGTTTCAAAAATATTATCAATATTACCATTTCTTGTAGTTTTCTTGATTATATTTAGGAAAAAAGTTTTTAAAGAAAGTCTAATTGACAAGTTAAAGCTTAAAATTCCATTTTTTAAATATGTTCATCTTTATTCTATTTATGCAAATTGGGGAAACACATTAAGCTTATTGCTAAAAGGAGGGCTTACTTTAGATAAAGCTGTTGAAATAGCAAATGAAACAATAACAAACTCATTAATAAAAGAAAAATTTATGAAGGTAGCAAGTGAAATAAGCAAAGGAAAAAGTTTTTCAGAAGTTCTAGCTAAAGAAAATTTACTGTCAGATAGTAACATTCAACTTATAAAAATTGGAGAAGAAACAGGACAATTAGAAAGTATGTTAGAAATTTTAGCTAGGATTTATAAAAAAGAAACAGAAAAACTAATAAATAGATTTATGTCCTTACTTGAACCTGCTATATTGATAGTTTTATCTACATTAATAGGTTTCTTTATATTTGCAACACTACTTCCAATTTTTGATTTAACAGTTAAATAGCTATTCAACTATTTCTACAGAAAAAGCTTTACCTGTTAAGAATGCATCTTCATCTTTTAAGAGTTTTTTTAATCTTTTTAAATCTTTTTTCCCTTTTTCTTTATCTTTGTAAAGTTTAGCTACAGAGTAATATTTACCATTTTGAACTCTTAGTATATTAAGTTTTTCTCCAGAAATTTTTTCGTATTCCTCTTTTATTTTTTTGGCCTCTTCGAAAGATGGTGTTGTAGCAAAGTATAAAATGTAATATTTTTCTTCAGAGTTTTTTGTATTTTTGTTTACTATAGTTTTATTTCTCTGATTATTGAAATCATCTTCATTATTTGCACTAAAAGCAAAATTTTTATTTTCTTTGTTTGCATTTACTAATTGAGTTTCTTTACTATTTTGGGTTTGAAAAAAAAGAAAATAATTTGCTAAGAAAAATATTCCTCCAAGTATAAAGATTAATAAAAATTTAGTTATAGTTAAGTTTACCATTTTCACTCCCCCAGAAGGGTAGTTCAGATTTAAGCTCTCTTTTGCTTGTTTTATATGTTTTTTGTCTATATTTGTTTCTTGATTTACAAAGGCAGACATTAGAGCTCTTTCCATAATTTGGTTAATCAATCTTGGGGTACCATTGGATAATTTATAAACTTCGTTTATTGCCTTTTTAGTTATTCTAACAGAACTGTTACCAGCTTTAGAAAGTCTATAATTAATATAATTTTCAACTTCTTCTTTTGATAGATTCTTTAGTTTTACAAGAACAGTTATTCGTTGTCTTAGTTGCCTAAGTGAATTTATTTTTTCTTCAAGTTCAGGTTGACCTATTAAAACTATTTGCAGTAATTTTTCTTTTTCTGTTTCTAAATTAGATAAAATTCTTAATTCTTCTAATGTTTCTAAAGGCAAATTTTGTGCTTCATCTACAATTATAAATAATTTTTTTCCTTCTTTCTTTTTTTCAATTAAAAAATCTTTAAGAATTGAAAATAACTTGTTTTTTGTTAATTTTTCTGTTGGAATTTTTATTCCAAAATCTTCTAGTATTGCATATAAAAGTTCTTCAGGAGATAAATTAGGAAATAAAATGTAAGCATATTCCATATTTTCAGGTAACTGAGATAAGAATTTCCTTATTGTTATAGTTTTGCCAGTTCCAGGTTCTCCAACTATTACTATAAACCCTTCTTCAGATTGATAAATATATTCAAGTGCCATTAATGATTCTTGATGTGAACTTGAGTTAAAGAAAAAATCTGTATCGGGAGTTATTTTAAAAGGGTCTTCCTCAAAGCCAAAAAATTCTAGGAAATTATTAGACATATATTAAATAACCTCATAAAGTAAAGTTCCCTTCCCTAAAATAAGCATCTTTAAAAGTTTTTGTTTGTTTCAATTTTTTTAATATATTTGTTAGTTTATCTTTGCTATTTATAAATATTATAACCTTATTTAAGTTACCTTTTACTTTCTTTATAATCGGTTTTTCCCCAGTTAACTTATAAGCTAGTTCTGATATTTTCTTTGCAGATTTTTCTGAGCGAAATACTCCTAAAAATATTGCGTATTTGTATACTTTTTTTGGCTTTTTTATTTCTTGTTTATTTATTTTCTTTTGTTGTCTTTTATTATTTTCTT
>WFXI01000182.1 GCA_015490675.1 Hydrogenothermaceae bacterium | reverse complement strand
GTTTTACCTTCTTTTTTTATTTCTCTTATCCATCCAGAAGGTAAAGATTTTAGTCTATGTTCTATTACTTTTAGTCTTCCTAAAAGCCTTTCTCTTTCTTCTATTAAGATATTTTCTATAATTTTATTCTTCATTACACTACATAGTGTATATTAAGTGCAATGTAGTGTAAAGATTGTGAAAATAAAAACTAGTAGGTATATATATTTTTGGTTATTGAATGTAAACTTAAGAGTTTTTATTAAGTTTAGTTTCTATAAAAAACGATTAATTTCCTTTCAAATTTACTTCTTTGCATAAAGATTTTACTAATCCTCCAACATTTTCTTTTCCAATCAACTTTTTATACATATTATCAGCAGCTTTCTTAAGTTCTTTACTTATTAACCCGTGTTTAATTGAATATACAGCTTCTGCAAGAGCAATAGTAGTATCACATTCTTTTATTAAGGAGCCCCAAACAGGTTTATATTCAGATTTACAGTAATCCTTCTTAAACTTTTCCTCACTATTAATTTTTTTCACTTCATCTCCTTTAAAAATTCTATTAGAAAACTCATCTGACATATCTTCTTTATTTTTATCCCTATTTCCATTAAGCATATCTAAATAATACTCTATGTCTTTCGCTATATAAGAAGGTAACAATTTAATTATTCTATTTTTTGTTTCTTCAACTTCTATCTCCTTGATATCTTCTTTTCCTAAAATTTCCTTTATTCCACTCACAATGTCCCTCGTAACTATTTCAGGTAAATCATGAAATAATGCAGTAAAAAAAGTATTTACAATGCAGCTATCACTTACATAATCCTTTTTATTTTCATCATTTAAAATGAAATAAACTAAAGAAGCTACCATAAATACATGTCCAAGAACCGAAGTCTCTGGTATTCTCACAGTTTGTATCCATCTCTTTTGAAACCTTAATTGTCCACATAAGTCAATAAATCCATAGCTTTTCTTTCCTAACGAGAATTTTTGAACTCCAATCAAATTATAAAAGTCTTCTAGTCTATTCTCTATCTCTTTCTTTGTTTCTTCTATTCCATACATATCTGAAGCTACTTTATATATAAACTGGAATTCCCAATATGTAGCAAGATAGTGGGCAGCACTTATAATCCTTTTTTCATTTTGAAGAAATTCTTCATATTCAAAGTAATTTTTCATTTTTTCAAACAACTCTTCATTTATACTGGATAGTTGGTCCTTATATTGATCCAAAACAAATTTGTTAATTTCCTTCTTTTTTATTTTTAAAAGTTTATGAAATAATGTTGGTTTAATATCGGTTAAAACTGCTCTTTGAAGTGCTTCAAATATTAATCCATCGATTAAATCTTTCCAGTTAATCTCAATACCTTTTTCTTCTTCTTCCATTTTTGCTAATAAATAGGCGATAATTGCTTTATGGGACTGTTTGTCTAATTCAGTAATATTAAAAGGTCTTGGATGATCATTCCATCTTTCAATTACAGCAAGGTCAAAAAGTTTGTCTACAAAAAAATGTAAGTTTTCCATTTTCCAATCCCCCAACTTTAAAATTTATTATCTTTTGATTGTTTCTCCTCCTTAATCTATAAACTTAGGGAAAATCCGTTTAATAATTAATATTATGTATTCTAACTATACTATACAGTATATTACTAGTTCAAAAAGTAGATAAGCATTTTATAGAAGCTGCACTTTCCTTCTTATTAATTCTTTATATACTAACATTTCTTATTCCTGAAAAATCCAAAAAAGACACACACATGTATTTGTCCAATAAAGGATTTAATTTATTAGTATATATACAGAATCAATTAGTTCACTATCTTCAAAACTTCAAGATAAAAAAAGATAAAAGCTTTTAAGTGATAGAAATGATAAATTTTATTAGTGCTAAAATTTATATTCTCAACTCCTTGATTATTTCAAACTGTCTTCTAACAACATACTCGCTTACGATTTCCTCTATTTTTTCATCATGATAAAACTCAATACCGATTTTATACAAATTTTCATCTAACTTTTTTAAATACTTTATGGTTCCTGTATTTTCTATATCTAAATCTCTAAGCTCGAATTTTAAACTTACTTTACTATCTTTTCCTAAATTTTTTACCTCTTTGGTATATATGCT
>WFXI01000181.1 GCA_015490675.1 Hydrogenothermaceae bacterium | reverse complement strand
GGTTTTCTTTTGTTTTTTGGTGTTTTTGGTCTATCGTATAGTCCTTCTATTCCTTCTTTTTGGTATCTTTTATACCATTTGTAAAATGTTGTTCTGGATATCCCAAAGTATCTACAGGTTTTGGATATGTTTCTGGTCTTTTGATAATACTCTATCCATTTTAGTCTTAATTTTACTTCTCTGGACAGTTTTATTGATTTTATTTTGCTTGAGATTTTCTTTGGAAATAACGAAAATAAATATGTATTTGTTCCGATCGTTCCTTTCATGACACCTACCTCCTTTTTTAGTTCCTTTCGGTAGGTGTCCACCTTCTTTTTGAACTTATACTGGGTATTGAAAGAAATTTCAAAACCTTTTAAATTAAAAAAATAATAATAAATTTCTAAGAGGAAATTAATTGGCAAATTCGGATGGTAATAGTCTTACAGCTGCTTTATTTGATAGAATAAATTCAACAATAAATGAAATAGAAAATTTTGAAGAATTAATGAAGTTTTTGAATATACATTCAAATAATTTTAATTTTATAGAAGAACTCAAAAGTTTTTTAAAAAAACTAATTGAAGAAATAAGAAATGAGAAACCTGATGAGAAATATCTAAATCAATTTTTATCTATAGTTACACAGATTTTCAATGCAATTCCTTATAGAGGACAACAGAATCAAATCATTAGCAACATTAAAAATGCTCGAAATAATATGTCTTATTATGGTCAAAACCCTGTAGATAGTTATAAAAAGCATACAGAATCTTCTTTTTGAATCTTACTAATACATATAATAACCTCAAATTTCTATTTGACTTTTCCAAGAAACTTGGCTTCTTTTCAAAAAATATAGTAATAGTTGGACCGAATGGAAGTGGAAAGACTATATTTGCCAATGCAATAAAAAACAAATTTGCACCGGATAACACTATAATAATCTCAGCACAAAGGATTTTAAGAATTCCTAATTTCAATGCAATACCTAATCCAGAAAATACCCTAAGTCAATTAAGAAATGTACAATCTCAAGATAAAACAGCTAAAAGTGAACAAAGCATTTCAGCTCTAAATAATGAGTTTACAGTAATATTACAACATTTAATAGCAGAGAATACAAAAAATGAGCACGAATTTGTAAAAAAATACGAAAGTGCATCAGAAAAAGAACGACCGAACCTAAACCCTCCAAAGTCAAGCTTAAAAAGGGCAATAAAAATTTGGAGAGAGTTAATACCACATAGAGTACTTGACATAAAAGATGGAATTAGACTCGTTGTAAAAAACCAAAACATGGAATACGAGCCTATAAGATTAAGTGAAGGTGAGAAAGACATCTTATATGTAACTGCTCAAGTACTACAAGCTCCTGAAAAAAGTTTTATTATAATTGACGAACCTGAAATGCATTTACACAAAGCAATATTAATAAAACTTTGGGATAAACTGGAAGAAGAAAGAAAAGACTGTAAATTTATTTATCTGACCCACGACTTGGACTTTGCAGTAAGTAAAATAGATGCAAAGAAAATATGGATGAAATCTTTTATATATCCAGAAACATTCCAAATAGAAGAGATACCTTCTAATGAAATTCCCGAAAAACTTTTATTAGAAATTCTTGGAAGTAGAAAACCCATATTATTCTGCGAAGGGGAAAATAATAGTTTAGACAGGAAAATATTTGAGATTCTTTTTCCTAAATACACAATAATCCCTTCTGGTAGTTTTATCAATGTTATTAATTTTACGAAAGCATTCAATAAATTGGAAAGTTTCACTCAAAATAAAGCTTATGGAATAATTGACAGAGATTTTCGTCTTGAAGAAGAAATGGAGAATTTAGCAAATCATAATGTTTTCACATTAGAATATGCAGAAATTGAGAACCTTCTATTTATAGAAGATTTATTAATGGAATTTGCGAAGAAAACTTGTATTTCGAACCCCGAAGAAGCTATAGAAAATATAAAAGAAAAAATAATAGCGAGTTTAATAGAAGAAAAAGAACTACATATAACAAGATATATAATAAGTAAAATTAACAAATATTTTTCCCATACTTTCATAGAAAAATCCAAGAATAAAGAGGAATTAAAGTATAAATTTAGAGAATTTATATCAAAAGTTGATGTTGATGAGCTATACAAAAATATAGAAGGAGTAATAGACAAAGCACTTAAAGACAGAGACTACTCTCAGATCATAAAAATTTTTAAAAATAAAGGAAAATTAATTGCCATAGCTAATACAGAACTAAGAATAAAGGATTTCCAAGATAGAATTATTAATTTCATAAGCTCTTCCGAAAGGCCGAAAGAAATTTTATATTCAAACTTGCCTCAAAAATTAGTTGAATCATACGAAGAGTTATTAAATTTTAATAATTAATAAATAAAAAGTAGGACTCACAGTAGTTAGAAAAGGATCCGAATATAGCCTTCATCCCCGCTAAGGTAGGTACTAAGGAAAGTATTACTCAGATAAAATTAAAAAATCTAATATAGGGTAAATACTACAATTAACATCTATATAATTTTAGTATAACTTGAGAATAAGTAGTCAAAAAGAATCTATAACTTGCTGGAGAGAGGTAAGATATACGGTCAGCTTGCTATTCAGTTTGAGAGTAGGATTTAGCCTATGGTAAAATTTACATAATTAAAAAAACACCACCAATATTCTTGCTAATTTTGGTTAATTTCAAGGGACAATAACTCCTTTCATAAATCAAAACTTTTTGAAAATTCTTAGCGTCAAGCAGTAAAAATCTACCAAACAGATAGCTAAATTCTTAATAGGGAATATGTTTATGCTGGTGTAAAAGTTCAACTGCATTAGTTTGTCTTTACGGATTTGCACTATATTTTTCCCTTTTGAAACAAGCTAATAAAAATTCCGTAAGATAATTTTTTCACCCAAGGTATTAAGAAATTATAAAATTCTTTCGAAAAAAATTATTAATTGAGGAACAACCCTAATTTCCAATTTAAACCTTAAGTATAATTTCAAACTGTAAAGCCAAAATAAAAAAATGTATTTTAGCTAAAAACCCCTCCAAAGAAACAGCTTTAATACTTTCAATTCCCATATACTTCAATCTGCTGAAAGTAGTCTCTATCTTCCTCCTAATAGACTTTAAAAAAGTTTGTTTTTCCTTTTGTTTATGGTGTATCTTTCCTTTTTTTATAGCTTCTAACTCTATACATAATTTTTTTTGTTCTTCTTTTAGACTTTTTGAATTAAATGCTTTATCTGCTATTAAAATCTTGCCATTTAGTAAATTTATAATCGTTTGTTCTTCTTTAAACTCTTTTAATGCGTTTATATCGTGTTTTGAAGCTGGCATTATATTAAACGATATAGGTTGTTCATAAGCATCTATTATTAGCCCTAATTTATACCTAAACCATTCTCTATGTCCGTTATTCCCTTTATATAATTTTCCTCTTACCTTTTTACATCTTTTTATCCTTGTAAGTTCACAAACTGGAATTGGTTTTGTATCAAGTATCGCAATCAGTGATTCTTTGTTTGATAGCAAATTTTTTACCATTACAATTAAGATTTTTACTAACTTTTTCAACTTTTTTGCTCTTTTGACAATTGCTGGTAGCTCTGGCACATAAGGAAACATATCACTGTAGTTTTCTTTAAATTCTTTTAATGTAGATTTTATCTCTCCTTTTCTAAAGGTTGCAGCATAGACTAAAAGAGTTATTAACTCGCTATCTGAAAATTTAGGCTTATTTGTTTTGTGTTTATGTCCTATTAACTTTAATACCTCATCTACAATTACATAAACTGTTGTTATATAATCTCTATAGGTCATTGGTTTTCCTCCAGTGGTTTTTACCTTTATTTTGCCACTGGAGCTTTTTTATTTAAACTTTTTTCTTGAATTGGAAACTAAGGTTAATTGAGGAACAGTATGAAAATTCTATTAAGCGGTAATGAGATAAATTTTCCTGAAGAGGCTTCTTTATATGTCCAAGAATTATATAGAAGGATAAAAGAAGCACAAAAGTCAATAAAAATAGTTTCTTATGTAGTGCACGATGAGATGTTTTTTAAGCAGCTAGAAGGCAGACTTTCAAATTCAAAAGATTTAGAAGTTAAGTTGGTTGTAGATAAAGAAGGATTTTCTCGGATAAAAAGGAAAACTTATTCTTTAAAAAAAGATTTTCCAAATAATTTTTATTTTAAAGTTTACGATATAAAAGGAAGCAGTTTGCATGCAAAATTCATAATATTTGATGATAAGGAAGCAATAATAGGGTCACACAACATAACTCAAAACGCTTTATTTAAAAACATAGAGTTAGCTGTCTTAATAGAAGAAAAAGATAAAAAAATTAAAACAATTATAGATATATTTAACGAAATTTGGAGGGTTTTATGACTGAAGGTATCAAAGAAAAAGAAATAAAACTGGCCTGGGATTTACCAAAATTTTGGGTAGACATTGAACAGTACGAAGAAGAATTAAAAAATTTAAAAAATATATATTCTGATTACAAGAGATTCTTAGTTCTTTTATACAGAGGACTAAATTATCAAAATCATGCAATATGGAGTCAGGAACCAAAAATTAGTGACACAAATAAATACATGAACTCTTTTAAAAAAATTCTTAAAAATTACGGACTTTTTTATCCTATTACCAGAGTTAATAAAGAAGCTTACAGAGATATCGAACTTATATTGATACATGTCTTTATACCTAAGCCTTATGCCGAGAATTATTTAAATGTCGTTTACAAACTTTATAAGGAGCTAAACGGCAATTTAGAAGACATAGAGACCTTTAATAAAGAAACCTTACAAAACTATTTTAATTTTGAAACGTTAGGAACGCACATTATAGATTATGTTTTATACCAAAAAGCTCTTATTCCAAAATTTAAAGATACTATAAAAGAGATATTTGAAATATGGAACGAGGAGTTAGATGTTTACAGCTTCCCGGATTGGTTTGGAAAGATAGTCGTAAATTTCAAAAGGAAGAAAGAAGAATTAAAAGGACAAAAGAGAAAATGTCTTAGTATAGAAAACAGCAAAATTACTATTTGCGATTCCTTGAAGAGATCTGGAAAAGAGGTGGCTTTTTTTGATGCAGAAGGAAAAAGAATAAAACCACTTTTTGACCAAGAAAAAAAGGAAATAGTTCTCACAAAACAGCCTTATTATATAGTAGTTAAAAAGGATGTTAGAACTTCATTAGACGACAACTACAACTTTATAAGATATGAAGATCCTCCTTACCTAATATATGAGGTTTTTAATTATCCATTAAACAATGAAGAAATAGAAAATTATAGACTATATGTATATAAGGAAAATATATCTAAGTATGTAAATATACAAGGAGAAAAAATCCCATATTTAAAACCTCTATATAAAGAAGGAATTGTTTTTTTCGACAAAATGAAAATTGATTTCCAAAGACAGGAGTTTTTAACTTTAACTTTAATTACTCCTTCTGAGGAAGTTTATAACACCAATGACTTAATGAAAAAAAATGAATTTTCAGAAGAAGGTAAATATATACTAAAATATACAGTTAATAGATCCAAGGAATTGCTATCTGAATTTGAAAAATTTCAAGTTTATTCTGAAGAAAAAATCATTTATGTTTTTAAAGAGAAGCCTCATTTTTTAGGAAATTTTCAGATAAAATACGAAAATAGAACATATAAAATGGAAGAGATTATAGAAGAACCTTTTGGTAGATTTAAAGTAGAGATTGTATATATAGATAAAGAAGAAACAAAAATAGAAGAAAATATGTTGAAAATAAATATAAAAAATAGTGAAGTTGTAGATAAAACTTATGTAAAGCTTTTTAACGATTGTGGATTTTTTATAAATACATTTGAAGTAGGAAAAAATGGAGAATTAAATATAGATTTATCTCCTTATTTAAAATATTTGGTATTTCCTATAAAGGTTTGTGTGCAGCTTCCACGCGAAAGGATTTTTGCAGATTGTGTATTATTAGGAATAAAAGATAAGAATATATGCCCCTTTAAAAAGTTTATAGAAGTAGCAATGCCTTATGGTATGGGAGGAGTTTATAAATATAGTCTTCCGAAGTTTAAATTAAAGCAAAATCTTCCAAAAAATGTAAAAATAGAAAGAAATTTGTTTTTCTTTTTAAAAAAGATATTGAAAATAAAAGAATATATTAAACCAGAGAAACTGCTTAAAGAGCTTGAAAAATTTCTAAATAATGGTGGATACTGCCGTAGTGATATTGCAAGAAAACTAGTTAATAGTCGTGAATTTGGGGGATTACTAAATAGATATTTTTATTTGGAGGACAAAACATGAAAGTATTAAATCCTTTAACTGTTTACAAAAATTTGCAGGATGTTTATGTTGGTTATCTCGAAACCTTTTGGGAAACAAGGTATAAAGATTTAAATGATAAGATATTTAAAGCTAAAGACCCGTCAAAATATGTGAAGGGTCCCTACCTTCAGTTATCCTTAGAATACGAAAAAGGAAAAACTGTGGAACAGTTAGTAGAGGATGGAATTTTACATCCAAAACTAAGAGATATATATCCAGATTTACATCTTAGACAGCACCAGGAGGATGTAATATTAAATGTAGTAAAAAATAATAGAAATACTTTAATCTCTACAGGAACAGCTTCAGGTAAGACAAAAGCTTTTTTAATTCCTGTATTTGACTACATACTTAAGCTAAAAGACCAGTTAAATGCCGAAGGAAAAGATACCAAAGGAGTTAAAGCGATTTTTCTCTATCCTATGAACGCTCTTGTCAATGACCAGCTTCAAGAGCTAAGAGATACTTTATCTGGCACAGGGATAACCTTTGGAAGATATACAGGTGATACTCCATACACAAAAGATTGGATGAGTAAAAAAGAGTACAGTAACCTAAAAAAGGTGTGTCCTGAGGAACTTATAACAAGAGAGGAAATTCTTGAGGAAATACCTGATATTCTGATTACAAACTATTCTATGCTTGAATTTTTACTTTTAAGACCTAAAGATACTCCTTTATTCCATGGAGGACTGTGGAAATTTATAGTACTTGACGAGGTTCACATTTACGACGGGGCAAAAGGTACAGAAGTAGGGTATCTATTAAGAAGATTAAAGATTAATGCTTTTAAAGAAAAGCCTCTTTGCATAGGTGCAAGTGCTACAATGGGAAGAGGAACAGAAGAAGATTTAGAAAAATCTGCTGATTTTGCGTCAAGATTATTTGGAGAGGAATTTAAAAAAGAAGATGTTATTTTACCTGTTTACAGAGAAGATATAGAAATAGATGATCCTACTGCTACTCTTTGGTACAACTCTTTAGACTTCATAGAAATACTGAATAAATACTATGAACTAAGCGATATGGATTTTAAAAATTATCTTTTAGGGTTGAAATCTATTAGTGAACTTCACAGAGCAGGAACAAAAGAAGAAATGCTTTTCGCATTTTTTAAAAACTATCAAGGATATAGGCTTATAAGAGAATATTTAAAAACAGAAAAAGTAGTTCCTTTAGAAGATTTTATAACTGCAGTTTCTACAAAATACACTCCACCTTTGGACAAAGAGCAACTTTTAGCATTTATAGACCTTCTATACAAAGCAAAGAAAAAAAGAAAAGGGAATGAAATAAGGCTGTTAGATGTGAAATTCCATATTTTTATCAGGTCTTTAGAAGGTATTTTTGGAACAATAGAAGACAGTGGAGAAATAGGAGAAGTATTTTTCCAAAAAAAATTAGAGTATGAAAATAGAAAGGTCTATCAACTAACTACTTGTAAAAACTGTGGTGAAGTGTTTATTACAGGTTACAAAAAGAGAAAATCTGATGGGAATCTATATATTGATATAGAACCTGAGCTTTTAGAGGACCCATTTAGACTCGAAATGGAAGGAAGAAGGTCTTACATATATATTTCTAAAATACCTATTAAGAAAGATAATGACATAGACTTTAAAATAGGTAGAGACGGAAGAGAAATTGATTTTGACCCAAAAACAGGTATTATTAAACCTTTATCTGAAGGTGCAGGTAAACCCTTCTATGCTTATGAATTAATACCGGAAGACAGTCCATATAACCAGCCTAACAAATGTCCATCTTGTGGTATTGCCGGAAAACATTATAAGAAAGGTAGATGGGTGAGTTTCTTTACTCCGCCTGATGAGTATCCACAGGCTGTTTCTTTAGAATCTGTATATAAAGATTTAGTAGATGTTTCAGAATTTCCTAAAGAAAGAAAAATCATAATTTTTTCTGACAGCAGAAGAGATGCTGCATTTTTTGCTCCATTTTTTCAGAAGTTCTACAACGAAAGATGGACTGACCAGATTATGTACAATCAAATTGCAGAAAGTGAAAAAGATATTTTATTAAAAACACTTGTAGAAAATTGTAAAAGTTGTGTACTGAGCGGTTTCAGTAAAAAACCTACAGAAGCTGACAAAGAAGAGGAAATAAAAAGATTTAAGCTTGAAATATTAAAGGATTTTATGTTTTTTAAAGAGGAAGCATTTGAAAGTACAGGTTTAGCAAAATACAGGTTAGACAAAAGTATAGAAGAGGCAGTATTAAAGGAATTGAAAGAGACAGATTTAAAAAATTATTTCAGCAATGAAGAATTAAAAAATTTTATTTATTATATCTATGGATACATTAGAAAATACAAAGTTACAAATAATTTTCATAATCTTTTTACCGGTTTTGCAAGAAGTATATGGGAAGAAGGAACTCCTCCAACTACAAGGAGGACGGGAGAACACTTAGGGATTGATATATGGGTACCTGAAAGAACAGGGTATGTTTTTAGGCTTTTAAAGAAAATTTTAAATGATAAATCTGGAAATAGCTTAACTGATGATGAGTTAAAGGAAATTTTAAAGCAGATATTTCCGGCATTTATAAAAAATAGACAGGGAACTCTATTCGTTTTTGACCCAGAAAGAGGATACTTTTTAGATGAACAAAAAGTATTTGATACATGGTTTGTGAGTAAAGTAGATGAGGTTTACAGATGCGATACCTGCAGGAAAGTAACCCCTTGGAATTTAAAAAGTACATGTCCTCAGGATAAATGTAGCGGTATCTTAAAAAAAGTAAGTAATCAGGAAATTCCTAAAGCTGTGTACTTATTAAGATTATTTAGAAATTTAAACTGTAAAGATGCTTTAAAAAAGAAAGTGAGGACTGAAGAACATACAGCTCAATTATCCACGGAATACGGGAAAATTGTCCAAGATGATTTTTCAGAAGGGAAGATAAATATTCTAAGCTGTAGTACCACTTTTGAGCTTGGGGTCAACCTGGGAGATCTACAGGTTGTATATATGCATAATATTCCTCCAAGACCTGATAACTACGTTCAAAGAGCAGGAAGAGCAGGAAGGAGTTCAAAATCCGCAGCATTAATAGTTTCATATGCGTTAAATAGACCGCATGATTTAAAGGCATTTGAAAATCCATTAAGGATGATAAAAGGAGAAATAAAACCTCCGATCATAAAGGATAACAATAGAAGAATTATATTAAGGCACTTCAATGCGGTAGTACTTTCTCATTATTTAAGAAACAATTTTGCTGATTATGATAGAATCCAGATTTCAGATTTTATTGATCATTTCCATAAGTTTAAATCTTACGTAGACTCACATCCAGAAAATATAAAAAACGAGTTAAAGAAAATTTTAAATGATCATACTTTAAGCTCTGAATTTGGAGTAGATACATGGCAGTGGTGGGACGGGAAAATACCAAGTATAGAAGACAGCAATAGTAAAGCACTTTTAGAGAAAATACATAAAGAGCTTGAAGAAGAAATTAAAGAGATAAATGACGCTATTGATGAGCTTGAATATGAATTAATAGATTTAAAGAAAAAATTAAGGAGAAAAGGTCTATCTGATGAAGAAAGTAAAAGAAAATCTTTCTTAGAAGACCTCATTAAAATTTATGAAGAAAATCTAAATGAAATTTACAACCAAGATATAATAACCTTTTTCAGCAAAAAAGTATTTATACCTAAATACGGATTTCCTGTTGACGTAGCATCTTTGGAAGTTAAAGGTGCAAAAATTAAACTTCATGGAGGGAAAGAAAGGAGCTTTTCTTCAGTAGTTCAGCTTGATAGAGGGCTGGATCTCGCTATTGGGGAATATGCGCCGGGAGAAAGAGTCATAGCAGCTGGTAAGATGGTGATGGCTACAAATGTTAAAATACTAAGGGGATTAGGTCCTATAGAAGAAAGTTCAGAGCTGTATCATTATTTTTACTGTAGGAACTGTCTTTATTTTTCAGATTCAAGATCTCCTTTAGAATATGAAGAGTGTCCAGTTTGTGAAAAAACCCAAAATTTCATAAAAGATAGATATTTAGTTCCAAGAGGATTTGAAACAAGAAATCTTTTCAGCTTATTGAATGTTAAAAGCAAACAAGATGTTAAAAGTATATTAAATTCTAGGACCTATAGTGAAGTTGAAAGACTTTCAAAAGGTCAAAAACTTTTTGTCCCTGTAGGAGATATGGATAGAGATTTTAAACCTATTAATTTAAGTCGCAGGCAGTCGTTCTTTTCATCAGAAGGAGACAGATTTAAAGGACCTGAAGAAAAGGAAGGATTTGTATTATCGGCATATAATAGAGGAACTATTGTTACATTAAACACATCAGATAGTCGAAGAGTAGACCTTAAGAGAGGAATTTCTTTTGGCATGTATAGCCAAAACCACATAAGAAAAGAAAATTTAGAAGATCAATTTGTTAATTTAGGATATAGATTTTACACAGATATTTTATTTATTCAGCCTCCTTTAAAAATCAAGCTGGAGTTAATAGATAAAGCTAAAGAAGATCCGTTTTCAGTTTATCTATCGTTGTTATATGCAATTCTTGAAGGAGCATCTTCTGCTCTTGATATAAAAAGAGAAGACATAAATGGGATGATAAGACTAAATAGAAATAGGGGAGATTTTAACTTAATTTTATACGACAGTGTTCCTGCTGGAGCTGGCTTTATAGAAGAAATTTACGAAAATTTTGAGAAAGTTTTAGAAGAAGCTAAAAAGATAGCAGATGAATGCATTTGTTCTCCTGATACTGTTTGTCCTGTATGTCTTTTACACCCTACAAATCAGTTTTACGCTGGAAAGCTTCAAAGAAACTTAGCTTCAAAAGCTCTTAGCCTCAGATAGTTTGTATTTATATGGGGGGTTTAGACCCCTTATTCAAAAATTAAATCTTATTGTAAAAATAAAATTCAAATTTCAACTATAAGTTATCTTTGAACTTCATTTTATCTGTTGTAATTATTACTTATTTTGCTATATCTGTTTGATACAAATTTTAATAAATATTAGCGAGAAAGAATAGAATATCTTGATGTTTTTTTTTTAATTGATTTATCCAAGATTAGGTAATATTTACCTTTAAAAGCACTTATCTGTTATAGTATGTGTCATGACTTGTTCTGTAAGCATTTATTCCACCAATTAATATCAAACTCCCAATAGATAGTTGGTAATACTCCTGATTTCTCATAAGTTTCCCATTCTAAATCATTTAATTTTTCTAATATCTTATATCTATCTTTAATGTCTTTAGGTTTTATTTTCAAACCAACATAAGCATCAACATCTTCAGGAACATTGATAAGTTCAATATCTTCAATTTCATTCATTTTTGATACTTCATTTAAAAGCTTGATGATTAAATCAATGTTCCTCATTTTATTTAGTTTATTGCAAAGAATAATATTTCCTTAAAATATTCTATTTTTCCTTGCAGTTCTTTTGTTACTGGCTCAATGACTTTTTCGTAAAAAAAGCTGTATCTCTTTTTAATTCCTGGTATGTGTTTTGTTATTTCTTTTTCTAATTTTAAAAATTCAGATAATTCTTTCAAGGTTAATGTATTAAACCTTTTAATTAACTCTTGCCTTTTATAAAATACATTCTCAAGGTCAAAGGTATCTTCCAGGTTTATGTATTCAACATCTATCTTATATCTTCTCAACAGTTCCTGTGTATCTAAATTCATCTTTTAGTGCTCAAACTCAATATATAAAGTTGTTGGATTGTCTAACTTACTATATTTCCATCTTATGTTTTGTATTTTCTCCATAACCTTCCACTTGTTAGCATTAGATTTGAGTTTAAGATTCAAAGATACGTCAGCTTCAGCTCCATCTGGAGGGTCTATAAAATTAAGCTTTTCTATTTCAGGAATAGATTTAATCTCTTCTAAAAACTTTACATACTCTTTTTCTACCAATTCTTATCCTTCTTGCTTCTCAAATTTTTCAAAAACATCTCTATAAATGTCGGGAACTTCTGTTGTTATAGTTCCGTCTGGAAGCTCAAAGTAGAATTTTCCATTTTTGCAATAAACATTTGGAATACCCTTTTTTAAACTTTCTTGCTGTGCTTTTCTTACAGCTCTGTTTCCTATGGTAATAATATCAAATGACTGTGATTTGTGTATTAGCTTTTTAATAGATTTATTTTCTTTAAAAATCTCTAATAAACTATCTAGTTCCTCTTCATAAATTTCATATTTCCCCAGGCTTTCTATTATTTGTTTTATTATGTCTGGTGGTAATTTTGTTGATATTTTAAATTCTTTATTGTCATCAGATTTTATTATTACTTTGGTCATCGCTTTAAATCTCAAGGTTTTATTACATACTACTTAATATATTTCTATCCTAACTTAAAATCTACCAAAACACATTACCATAATATACATTATGGTAAAGCCTTTAGTTTCAATATTTTTAAAGATAGTATTTAGCAAGTCTTTGTATAGTAATATGTTCCACGGATTTGTTTAAATTAAGTATTTCTAATTAAATCTTCCATTTTTTCTATAAACTCTTTTGTTAACTTTATCTATTCCTCAACTTGTTCTTTTTCAAAGCTAACAAAAGGTTTATAATCTCCCTCTTCTCTTGCTTCAAATAGTTCATCATAAAGTTTTCCATAGATTTTATCTATTTTGCCTTTTTTAACTAATTCTTTATGGAAGTTTGCTCTTAACCCGGAGTGTTTTTTGAAATATTTATCTTTTTGAAAGAAATAAGCATTTGTAATATAAAAAATGGCATAGTATAGACGGTTTACTGCGAAATCTAAATATCCCTGTTGATACTCTAAAATTGCAGATTTTAAGCTTTTACGGGACTTCTCTATCCAATAATCAATTATCTTTTCTTTCAAACGACCAATCCTTTCTTTTTAACTTCTTGGAATAAAGGCATTGTCGGATACTTAATCCATTCTTCCTTTGAAACAACAATCGGACTTATATTGGTGTCATATTTCCAATTTATTTCTGTAATTTTATTGATGATTTTTTTCTTTACTTTCCAATTCAAATTTGGAACTATTATTAGTAAATCTAAATCGCTTTCTTGCGTAGATTCTCCATAGGCTTTTGAGCCATAAACAAAGACTTTACTTTCTCCAAAAGTCTGATTTATGAAATTCTTAATTTCTCTTAGTGCTTTCTTTTCTCTATTTGTAAGACTATGTTTAACGAACTCTTTCATAGGAATTGTTTATAGGATTTATTTGCTCATTTAAACTATAAAGTATATTTCCCAATAAAACAAGCAAATATCAATTATTTCCCCTATAATAAATTTATCTGCCAATTTTTTCTTCCTCTAAGGATATATCTTCATTTCTTATTCTATCTACATACTCTATTCCTGTTTCTTTAATATCCTTAAAAGCTCCTGCAGTGGAAAGAGCTTTTTCTATTTTTTTCTTTTTTATATACTCAGAGAGAGCCTCTTTGACTATTTCACTAAAATTATGAGATAAGTTCTCTGCTTCTTTGTATAACTCTTCTGATAATGATATAGTTTTCTTTATGGTTGCCATTGTTATACCTCTTGGTATGAATTAAAGTTCATACTACAAAAAATACTCAATTAAGTATATTAAGATAAGTCTTTTCAATCTAATATTTGGAACAATTGTTTTCTACTAAATTCAAAGCTATAGATAAAAACAATCAATTAAAAGAATTCAAGGAATTTCATAAAATTTTTGCGGCCGCCGCTTCGCTAAAAAACCTTACAGCGAACAACCTTACTGCCAATAAAACCTTACAGCTTACCATGCCTGTGGCGGTTAGGTTGTTTGCATTTAGGTTGCAGAGGCTTTTAGGTTGTCTGGCTTTTAGGTTTAGATGGAACAAAAATATCTATATGAGTAAATGGGAAAGATATTTTCTTAGGTTTTACTTTATATTTGCGTTTACTTTGGTTGTTATAGCTTTTCCATATTTATTTTATTATTCTTTTAAGTATATCCTTGAAGAAAACCAAACTCCTATTATTTTAAGGATTATGGTTGTAGGATGGGTGTACTTTATGATTCTCTCTTTCGGGTTTATGGCTGTTTCTTCAATTGAATGGAAAAAAATATTTGGAAAAGACAAATAATATAAGTAATTCCCGTTTCTGTTGTAAAATCTTACAGAAAACACATCTTTATTTTAACAAAAAAATTTTATAGGGATATCCTTATGAAAATTATAATAGAAGTTCCAGATGACCTTAATTTAAAAGAAGATGAAATAAAAATAGCTGCCTTAGCTAAGTTATATGAACTTGGAAAAATATCTTCTGGTAAGGCTGCTAAACTACTGGGTATATCCCGTATAGGGTTTTTGGATTTACTTGGGAAATATAAAGTCCAGATATCACCTGATACGGAGGAGGAACTTTTTAAGGATATAGAGAATGCTTATTTTGTTAAATAATAGTTCTATTATAGTTCTATGGCAAAATTGTTTCTATGCTTTATATTTAGTTAATAAATTTTAATTTAATTAAGGTGCTGGTGTGGGTAAAGTTATAATAAAAACCAAAGAATAAAATTTGAGGTATAACTATGAAAATAACAGTGGAACTTCCAGAAGATGTTATAAGAATACTTAATATTCCAAAAGACGAGCTTTCTTCTGAATTGAGAGTACAGATAGCTTTATATTTCTATGAAAAAGGGAAACTTTCCTTTGGTAAAGCAAGACAGTTATCTGGTTTAAGTGTATGGGAATTTATGGAAAGACTAAAGGATAATCAGATACCATTAAAATATGATGTTGAAGATTTCAAAGAAGATTTAGAAACAATTAAAGAGTTATGAAAAAGATTATCTCAAATGCCTCTCCTTTAATAGCTTTATCTAATATTGGATAGTTAGAGCTTTTAGAGGAACTTTTTCAAAAAATAATTATTCCAAAAGCTGTTTATCAAGAAGTTGTTAAGGAAGGAAAAGGTAGACCTGGAGCTGTAGAGGTTAAAAAAGCTGTTAATAAATGGATAGAAGTTAAAGAGGTTAAAAATTCAGATGAAGTAAAAACTTTGAGAGCTCTATTGGATTATGGAGAAGCAGAAGTGATTGTTCTGGCTCAAGAAGTAAAAGCAGATTTATTAATTTTAGATAATAGAGAGCCAAGACTTTTTGCAAAACATTTAGGATTTAAATTAATAGGAACAATAGGTGTATTAATATTAGCTTACGAAAAAGGATTTTTAAAAAATCCCATTGAAAAAATTTTTGAGTTAAGAGAAAAAGGTTTTTATATAAGTGATAGGTTGTTAAGAGAAATTGTAAAACAGTTGCAAGGTTATGAGTGAAAAATAAGCATACATTAGATTATCAACAGATAAATAAGGTTTATACTCGAGATAATGGAACTCCTATCCATATTACTACAAATCAAATAAAATATTCTCTTGTCCTTAATAGTAGTATCTACCTTCTATATTGGTTTTAGTTTTTTATTTTTACAAATTTTGGTTGGTGCTCCTACCTTTATTTACTTAATTTATTTAAAAGCTTTTCCCATAGTTTTATGCCATTTTCTCTTTTTATAGTAGGTTTTATCCTTAGATAAGGAACATCTTTTCCTATTTCAAAATCCGACGGAACGGTATATATGTGTCCTTTATATGCTTTTCCGCGGACATAAAAATAAGCCTGGAAGTTTTGTAAAGATGTTAGTTGATGGGGTTCTACCAAATATGTGTAATTATCCTGGACATTCAATGTATCCTCTATCCCAAAAGCTATTCTTATAGGTCTTTTACCTAATAGCTGACTGAACCACTGGGCACTTTCGGTATCTGCCTGAGCTAAAAATATTTTTATTCTGGTGTTTGCCTGTATTATTTTTTTCATTGTTTCCTTTTCCTCATGGGATATATCAGAAAGAGATTGATGAGCTGCGATAATCCTTACTCCTGCACTTCTACCTTTGTTAAATAAATCCTGGATACCCTCAAAAACAAAATTTTCAAACTCATCAATGCTTAATACCACTTTTGTTTTTTGCATATTCGCTGACAGATAACCGGTAATATACTGCAGGTCTGAAGCTATCATTTTCCCGAGACTTTTTGCTACTTCTCCAAACAAAAGTTTTGGTAAAACCACATAAACAACAGCATCAGCAAAAATCAGTTTTTCAAAATTTATATCTGATACATAAGAGTTTAAAAAATCATAGTCAGACATTTTTGCAGTAAAGTTCCTCAAACCCGATATATCTTTTTCCGCTTGCATTCTTTTTTTATCATCGTTAAGCCTTTCATACAGGTTATATAGATATGTTTTAGCCTGCTGGTTTTTAGTTTGCTTTATAAGCTCAAGGAGAATTTCATAATCTATTAAGGTCGCATACCAGTCTCTAAAAGACCATTTTTTGCCTGTTCCTAAAAATGCAGATACAAAAGCTTTAACGGTTGTTTCTTTGACTTCTTCATAGTAAGAAACGGCTCCTTCCCCTTTTGTAGCCTGCATAATTTTTGCAGTGATAGAAAGCTCATCTCCTGTTTCCAGAGGATTATAAGAATGGGTTCCGTATCCAGATAAACCAGAATCACTTCCTGTTGCAGCTGCAAGATTTAGAAAGTAAAAAGGTTTATTTAGATAATTGGACAAAGCATATACCAGCTTAAAATTATCTTCATCAAATTTCATGTCCAGTTTTATTAAGCTATATCCGTTATACAAAAATTGGGTATCAAGAAACTTTAATAAAAGCGTTTTCCCTGCACCAGTAGCACCAAGAACATGAACATGTGTTGACAGGTCTGCATCTGTGATTTTTATAAGCTCAACTTCTCCAAAGTTCCCGTCTTGTTTTATTTCATAGCCTCTGCCAAGGGTAATATAGCCTTTTTCTAAAATATCTGTTTTCATCTTCCACCTCTCAAAAGTCCAAATATTCTGGAAGGATCCTCTTCTTTTTGCATTTTGGTAAGTGCTATATTTAGTGTTTTGCTATCTTTGACTGCATTTTCTATTAAGAGTTTCTTTAAAATAGATTTTTCAACAGCTATACCTTTTCTTTCCATAGCTTTTACATACCTTTCCACTGCATTGGATATTAGATGGTATGTTTCTGTTCCTCTAATATGGCTTTCTACATTTTTTAGGGAGTAAGAGATATTTGCAGTAGCTTTAGCGGTATATCCTAAAATACTGGTCTGGGTAAATACAGGGACACCTCCGCAGTAAAGCTCTGGCATAGCTTTAGTCTGTGATACATCCAGAAGACATGAACCACATTTAATTTTTTCG
>WFXI01000180.1 GCA_015490675.1 Hydrogenothermaceae bacterium | reverse complement strand
ATGCATAAAATCTGTGGTTTCCATCTAAGATTATTTTTGCAAAATCTTTTTCTCTTTCGGCAATTATAATTGGTGGAAATGTAGCACCGTTTTCAAGGTTTTCGGCATACATTTCTACTCTTTCCCAGTCTGTTTTTTCTCTTGGATAAATCCCTTGGTCAATAATCAAATCATCAATAGAAACCTCATCAACAAGCTTAAAAGCACATCCAATTTTTTTAAGAAAGTTAAAAACATCTTTTCTTCTTTTTTCTAAAATGAGCTTGTAAATTTTGCTATCCATCGGCTTAAACCTCCTTTAAGTTGTTTTTGACATAATTGCTGGAAAAAGTATTTAACGGTTCATATGCTTTTGGTATGGAAGTTTTAAGTAATGTTTTTACGGAGCTTATTAAAAGAGCAGATTTAACTCTTATAAATTTATCTTTAACTTTACTTTTGCTTTGGTTTAATGAAGAAAAAAGAACAAGCCAAAATTCTATATTTTTACTTATTATTTCAATCTTGCTTACCATTCTTTCTATCCTCTATTCTTTCAAGGTTGCTTTTAATTTGATGTAAAGTTCTGTTTAAAATTGATAACTCTATGAGCAAAACAAATGTTAATGTTATTAATGCCCCTCCAATAAGAGCAAAACCACTTTTAACTAACTCCTCCATAGCCTAACCCTCCTTTGTGGTAGAATTTTTTAAAGTCTCGTTATCAGGAGAAGATGATGAATCATAGTGAGACGCTTTATTTTCGTTTTCTTCTTGCTTCTTGTTGTTTACAAAATTCTGTTTTGAAAATTCTTTTAAAACATCATCCAGAACTTGAGAAAGAGTTGTCTTTATTTCTTTCTGTTTCTGATAAATTTCTTGATATTTTTGGGAGGGACATAAACAAAGAAAATATTTGTCAACAGGTTGAGCAGATGATTGAGGAACTACGAAAAATTGACATTCGTTCAGATGAATATCGACAGAAATTAGAGGAAAAACTCCTTGAGATTTTTTTACCTTGATTTCTTTTCTTATTTCTTCTAATACTTTGTTAAATCTTTTAAGTTCCTCCATAGCCTAACCCTCCTTAATAATCAAACTTTGGAAATACATCTTCGCCAAAGTCTTTTGTTATGATTTCTTTAGTTTTTCTTATTCTTTCTGACCGCTCCCCAGTAGTGAACCCACGAAGCAGATAAACCACATCTTGATAGTTAATTCCTTTTGCCCTGCAATACTCTGCTAAATTGTCATATCCAAGCTCAAGTAGCCTTTTTCTTATATCCCTTCTTGTTGCTACCTTCATCTTTTCCTCCTTGACTTTTTCTAATTCTTTTTATTAACTTTGTTAATTACTGTTGTTAAATGTTGTTGTTAATTATTATAGACGATTTTTCGTCTATGTCAAGACACTTTTTCGACCCTTATTAAAAAGGAGGGCTATGATGATAGGAAGTAGATTTAAAGAGGTTAGAAAGAATTTGGGATATTCACAAAAAGAATTTGCTAAATTACTAGGTATAGGATTAACTACGCTTAAAGATTATGAAAGAGAAAAATTTACTCCAAAAACAGAAGCAGTTTTAAAACTCATCACCCTTTTCAACATCAACCCCAACTGGCTCTTAACAGGACAAGGGGAGATGTTTTTAAATGAGAGCAGTCAAAAAAACATTGGAGTAAACTATGGCGGAATACAGATAGGAAACATAATAGGAGAGCAAATAAAAGCAAAACAAGAGATAAAATACACTTCGGATACCCAAGTAAACGAGGAACTAAAAGAAATAAACCAAATCCTACAAGAAATAAAAGCCAAAAACCCACAAGCCTACAAAAAAGTAATTCACAAACTAAAACAAGAAGCAAAAGCAATGAAAGAACTATTAGATTTAGTTTAGCCTTAAATTGTTAACAAAAATTGTTAATAACTATTGATAATAAGGCAAAAAAGAAATATACTTGATTTAACTAAATTTAATTAATCATAACTAGCTTTATCTCAAGAGGTCTAAATGAGAGAATTTGGAAGCATATTTAAAGAAAAATATGGTAAAGACCCAAGAGAACTAACATTAGAAGAAATAAACAAGATAGCAATAAAGGATAATCAAGTAAAACCTTTAAGGTCTAATATTGTTTCCTCACGAGGCAATGTATTAAAAGTAGAAGTTTATGAAATAGATAAAAAGATAGATGAGATACTTAAGTCTGTATAAATTATGGTCAGCCTTCAAGACTTCATAGATTTATACGAGAATGAATTTAAGCCAGCATATGCAGACTTAGTTGCATACATAGCAAGGAAACCTCAAGAAATTCTTACAGAACAAGAAAATGCCTTTTCTCATCTTATGGTGTATTTAGACAAAAAACAACCCCAAGCTATAAGAGATGAGAACCTACAAAAAGCATACAACCACATATTAAGAGCTACATTAGATTGCTACAAGGCTTTATGGTCTGAAATGATGTTTGATATAAACGAAATATGGAAAGATACAACTAAAAGGCTAGCCTTAAAAATAGGATTAGATGAATTTATGAAAAAAAGAAATGAATTTATAGAAAAAGCTCAACAAGCAAGAAAATTAGAAATTCAATCTATAGGCAAAAATCCATTAGCACCTTTAAGATTATATAAAGAAGCTGTAGATATAGGCTGGGAACTAATAAAAGCAATAGACCCACAAAAAGAAAAAGAAGCTAAAACTTTCACATCAAAATTTTTCACGAAAGAAAGAATAATAGATATTATCATAGGAATAATAGCTGGAATATTATCAACACTTATTGCTCAAAAAATATTTTAGATTGTTAACAAAAATTGTTAATAACTATTGATAATAAGGCAAAAAGAAAATATACTTAAAAGTAGGAACTTTAAACGCAAAAGGTAAATTTATGAGATTAAACTTAAGGGATATAGAAAACTTTATAAAAGGATATGGAAGTATTTTAAACCTAATACCAAACCTAAATGATGAAATCTCTATAAAACAAGATGTTAAAAATGTAGCTCAAGATTTTTGGTTTGTAATCCAAAAAGAGGAAACAAAACTTGAAAGAAAACAGCAAGGAAAAACTGCCTAAAGAGATAGAGCCAGAAGAACCTCAAGTAATAGATGAGACTATACAAAATCAAGAAACAAAAACAATAGCCCAATTTCAAACAACGATAATAAAATCCACTTTTCCACCTCCAGAACTACTTGAAAGATACAAACAAATAGACCCATCTTTCCCACAAAGAGTTTTAAAAATGATAGAAGAAGAACAAAAACATAGACACAAAATAATAGAACGAGGGCAAAAATTTGCATTATCAATAGCAATTGGAGGACTTTTGACCACATTAGTGTTAGGTATTTGGGGAAATCCTTGGGTTGCAGGAATGATAGGATTTACTTCCCTAGCAACTTTAGTTGGTGCATTTCTAGAAAGTAAAAAACAAGAAAAAGGCTTTTAATTTTAGATTGTTAACAAAAATTGTTAATAACTATTGATAATAAGGCAAAAAGCAAATATACTTAAAAATAAGAAGGCAAAATTTTGAGGCTAGAAAAATGTTAGCAGTAAGAGAAAAAGAAATTTTCAAAGATGCCGAAATCAATGAGCTTATATCTATCTTTTTTAAGACCATCTTAAAAGAAATAGTAAACTTTGCAAAAAAGTTTCCAGAAGCAAAAATTTACATAAACAATTCAGAACCATTTTTATACATAGAAATAGCTTATGACTATATGAAGTTAAATAAAGAAGAAGAAAAATATTTCTTTGGGCTAGAGTATAGATTAAATAAAGAAATAAAGTCTTTACTTGGTGAAAATGCTCCTTATATAGAAGTAAATTTTGTTAGAAACATAAAAGAAGAAGGTTTAGTAAGAATTGCCTAATAGTGAATTCCATAAGGAAAAAATATACGAAATAT
>WFXI01000179.1 GCA_015490675.1 Hydrogenothermaceae bacterium | reverse complement strand
CTTCTATATTTCCTTTCCAATAATATATTGAATTAACTTCTGATTTTGTTATATTTACACAGGCAGAAAGTTTTTCCTCAACAAGTACTTTTGCTATTTTTCTTCCTGTTTCAAAATCTGGAACAGTTATTAAAACTACTATGTATTTCATCAAAACCCTCTTTCAGAAATATTTTTAAATTATATTACATTTTAAATTTTAACTTTCAAACACTGTTTGATTTTGAGTTAGTATTTGTTAAAATATAATGTCGAAATTTTTTATTTGGAGGACTTTATGTTAAAAGACACTCCTCAACTTAAAGATGTTATCTGGTGGTCAAAAGACAGAAAGTTAGAAGGTCTAAATTATATCACTTTAAATGAAGATAATACTATTAATGTTCCTGACAACCCTGCAATAGTTTTCATAGAGGGAGATGGTATAGGTCCTGAAATTACTCAAGCAATGCTTTATGTTGTTAATTCTGCTGTTGAAAAAGTTTATGGTGGAAATAAAAAAATAACCTGGATAGAAGCTTTAGCTGGTGATAAAGCAGAAGAAAATACAGGGGAAAGGCTTCCACAAGAAACTTTAGATTTATTAAAACAGGCAGTAGTTGGGATAAAAGGACCTTTAGGAACTCCTGTTGGCAAAGGAGGAAAATCTTTAAACTCTGCTTTAAGAAAAGCTTTTAATTATTACTCTGCTGTTAGACCTGTTTACTGGATAGGGCAACCTACTCCTGTTCCAGAGCCTCAAAAAGTTGATGTTGTAGTGTTTAGGGAAAATACTGACGATGTTTATTCTGGAATAGAATTTTTCTCAAAAACAGAAGAAGCTCAAAAAGTTAGAAAATTCTTAATAGAAGAAATGGGAGCATCTGAAGCAGGATTTCCTGAAGATGTTGGTATAACAGTAAAACCTATGAGTGAATATAAAACAAAGAGACATGTAAGAAAAGCATTAAGATATGCACTAGAGTTTGGGAAAAAACATGTAGCTGTAATTGGAAAAGGAAACATTATGAAAGCAACTGAAGGAGCATTTATAAATTGGGCTTTTGAAGTTGCTGAAGAACCAGAATTTAAAGGAAAAGTAATAACAGACCCAGAAGCCCAGCCACAAGAAGGACAGGTAAAATTAGAAAAAGTAATAACAGACCAGATGTTAATGCAACTTGTTTTAAATCCTGAATACTGGGATGTAATAATTGCTGAAAACCTAAATGGAGACTATGTTTCAGACTTAGCAGCTGCGTTAATTGGTGGTCCAGGATTTGTTCCAAGTGGAAATATTGGAGATGGATATGCTTTATTTGAAAGCACGCATGGAACTGCTTGGGGAAAAGCTGGAAAAGCAACAGCTAATCCTCTTTCTTTAACTTTATCTGGTGCAATGCTCCTTGAATACATTGGTTGGAAAGAGGCTGCAAATAGAATATACGAAGCAGTTAAGAAAACATTAGCAAATAGAATTGGTACTCCTGATATTGTTAAAGGATTTGAAAAACAAGGAATTTCTGCAAAAGAAGTTTCAACTTATGATTTTGCAAAAGAGATAGCAAACAGAATTTAAATATTAGGAGGCTAAGATGCAAATAAAAGTTAAACAAAAAGAAGATTTTCATTTTGTTGGTATTGGTCCTGCAGGAATTGAAGTAAAAATTGATGCTGCTGAGTATGTCGGTGGAAAAGGTAGAGGGATTAGACCTCCAGAATTGTTATTCCATTCTATCGCAGGATGTGTTGGAATACACTTATATGAAGCATTAATTAAAGAAGGTAAAAATGTAGAAGATATAGAAATAGAAACAGATGCAGATAGAAAAACAGATGGTTATCCAAAAGTATTTTTAAAAATATACTTAACTGTAAAAATAAAAACTGATGCAACAGAAGAAGAAGTTAAAAAAGCTTTAGACAAGACTATTTATGACCCAGGAACTTGTTCTATAGCTTATATGATAAATCAAATAGCTCCAATTGAGTACAAAATTCAATTAGTTTAAAACTGGAGGAATTAATTATGAAAAAACTCCTTGTGGCAAATAGAGGAGAAATTGCTTGTAGAATAATAAGAGCTGCAAAAGAACTTGGGATACCAACTGTAGCTATTTATAACGAGATAGAAAGTCTTTCTAGACATGTAAAAATGGCTGATGAAGCCTATATGATAGGAACAGACCCATTAGATACATATTTAAATAAGCAAAGAATTATAGATTTAGCTTTAGAAGTAGGTGCAGATGCTATACATCCAGGGTATGGGTTCTTAGCTGAGAACGCAGAATTTGCAAAGATGTGTGAAGAGGCTGGAATAAATTTTGTTGGTCCATCTTGGAAAGTTATAGACTTAATGGGTGATAAAGCCAGAGCTAAAGAAGTAATGAAAAAAGCAGGAGTTCCAACTGTTCCTGGTTCTGATGGTGTTTTAAAGGATGTAGAGGAAGCCAAGAAAATAGCTAAAGAAATAGGTTACCCAGTTTTATTAAAGGCTACTGCTGGTGGTGGTGGTAGAGGTATTAGAATTTGTTATAACGAAGAAGAACTAGTTAAAAATTATGAACAAGCTTCTACAGAAGCACAAAAAGCATTTGGAAATGGAGATTTATTGCTAGAAAAATTCATTGAAAATCCAAAGCACATAGAGTTTCAAGTTTTAGGTGATAAACACGGAAATGTGATACACCTTGGAGAGAGAGACTGTTCAATCCAAAGAAGAAACCAAAAATTAGTTGAGATTGCTCCATCTTTAATATTAGATGAAGAAAAAAGAAAGTATTATGGAGATATTGTAGTAAAAGCTGCAAAGGAAATTGGATATTACAATGCTGGAACTATGGAATTTATCGCAGACCAAGAAGGAAACCTTTACTTCATTGAAATGAATACAAGAATACAGGTTGAACACCCTGTATCAGAGATGATAACTGGAATAGATATAGTAAAATGGCAGTTGAAAATTGCAGATGGAGAAAAACTCCCTTACAAACAAGAGGATATTAAGTTTAATGGATTTGCAATAGAAGGTCGTATCAACGCAGAAGACCCTAAACACGATTTCTTACCAGCCATTGGAACAGTAGAAAGATATTATGTTCCTGGTGGATTTGGAATTAGAGTGGAACACGCTGCATCTAAAGGGTTTGAAGTTACTCCTTATTATGATTCTATGATTGCAAAATTAATAACTTGGGCTCCTAGCTGGGAAGAAGCAGTAGATAGAATGAAGGCAGCTCTTGAAACTTATGAAATTACAGGAGTTAAAACTACAATTCCAGTTTTAAAGAAAATTATGGAAGAAGAAGACTTTAGAGCAGGTAAATTTGATACAAATTACATAAAAACTCATCCTCAAATTTTTGATTATCAAGAACATAAAGCAAAAGAAGACTTTGTTGCATTTTTATCTGCTGTTATTGCAGCACATCACGGACTTTAAAAATAATAAGGAGGTTTTAATAAAATGATAGAAGTAATGGAAGAAGTTAAAGAAAAGCTTAAAGAAGTAGGAAAAGACGGATTTAAAAAGAAAATTTTAATAACTGAATTAACTCCTAGAGATGGTATCCAGTGTAAGTTAGCTACAAGGGTTAGAACTGATGATTTATTACCTCTTTGTGCAAAGCTAGATGATATCGGATACTATGCTGTTGAAGTTTGGGGTGGTGCTACTTTTGATGCAGCATTAAGATACCTAAAGGAAGACCCTTGGGAAAGGCTTAGAAGAATCAAAGAAGTAATGCCTAAAACAAAGCTCCAAATGCTCTTTAGAGGGCAAAATATTGTTGGATATAAACCAAAAAGTGATAAAACTGTTAAAAAATTCGTAGAAAAAGCTATTGAAAATGGAATTACTGTATTTAGGGTATTTGATTCACTAAACGATAATAGAAATATAGAAGTTGCTGTTCAGGCAATTAAAGAGTTTGGTGGTGAAGTTCACGCTGAAATAAGCTATACAAGGTCTCCAGTTCATACTTATGAAAAGTGGATGGAATATGCTAAAGAATTAGCAGATATGGAACCTGACTGGATTTCTTTTAAAGATGCAACTGGTATCTTACAACCATTAGAAATCTACAAAATTATCAAAGGAATTAAAGAAGTTACAGAAGGAAAAATTCCAGTTCTTCTCCATAACCACGATATGAGTGGTATGGCTACTATGAACCATATAATGGCTGTTCTTGCTGGAATTGATATGCTTGATACAGTTTTATCACCACTTGCATTTGGAGCATCTCACCCAGCTACTGAAACTGTAGTAGCAGCACTTCAAGATACTCCATTCGATACAGGACTTGACCTTGCAATGATAGCTGAAGCTGCAGAAGAAACTAAAAAAATTAAGAAGAAGTACAAAAAATATGAAACTGAGTATGCTGGTGTTAATGCTCAGGTTCTTATCCACAAGATACCTGGTGGTATGATTTCTAATATGGTAGCTCAGCTTATAGAAGCTAATGCTATTGATAGAATAGACGAAGTTCTAGAGGAAGTTCCAAATGTAGAAAAAGACCTTGGATATCCTCCATTATTAACACCTTCTTCTCAGATTGTTGGTGTTCAGGCAGTATTAAATGTATTATCTGGTGAAAGATACAAAACTATTACAAAAGAAGTTAGGGATTATGTAGAAGGAAAATATGGAAGACCTCCAGGACCAATTTCTAAGGAATTAGCAGAAAAAATACTTGGACCTGGAAAAGAGCCTAATTTTGATATTAGAGCTTCTGAGCTTGCTGACCAGGAAGAATGGGATAAAGCTGTTGAGGAACTAAGAGCTCTCTTAAATAGAGAACCAAATGATGAAGAAATTTTACTTTATATTTTATTCCCATTACAGGCTAAAGAATACTTAACTTTAAGAGAATCTGGAGAGCTTGTACCTGAGCCTGTCGATGCAGTGGAACCTACTGAAGTTGCAGATGGTAATGTATTAGGTGCTGCTGCTCCTGTTGAGTTTGATGTTGTATACCACGGTGATAAGTACAAAGTTAAAATTGAAGGTGTATCTATAAGTGATGAAAATGAACCTAGAAAATACTATGTGAGAGTAGATGGAAAATTAGAAGAAGTTCAATTAACTCCTTATAAAGAAGCTATTGTTTCGGGACAAGGAGGAACAACTACAACAACATCAGGAGAAGGTGGATTACCAAAAGCATCTGAACCTGGAGATGTAGTTGCTCCAATGCCAGGAAAAGTGGCTAAAATCCTTGTAGAAGAAGGACAGGAAGTAGAGCAAGGACAAACTGTAGCTATGGTTGAAGCAATGAAGATGGAAAATGAAATCCACGCTCCAATAAGTGGTGTTGTTGAAAAGATTTTCGCTAAAGTTGGTGATCAGGTAAATCCTGATGAAGTTATTTTAAGAATAAAAGAAAAATAATATGTAAAGGGGCTTTTGCCCCTTTTTTATTAATAAAAACAGATGAAAAATTTTTTAGTAATTCTTATAACATTTTTGGCTTTCCAATTTTCTTTTGCTCAAAACTTAAAATATTCTTTACCATCAGGATTAAGTGATAGCCAGATAAGTTTAATAAAAACTTACACCCTAAAAGCCCTAAATACATCCTTACAAGCATATACAAAAGTAAAAGAAAGGAAATTATATAAAGCTTTAGCTTATGTTGAATCAGCTTTGTTTTTTCTAAATGAAGCATCTATATATTCTCCATCTTACTCTTTGAATAAAAAACTAGAAACACTTATAAAAAGAATTAATCTTTTCCCTGATAAGTACTACAAAGAAGACCTTATTTCTTTAAAATTAGATATTCAAAACCTTGTTGGAAGTATTATTGTTGCTGAAAATATATTAAAAGAGCTAGATAATTTTATAGAAAGTTATGAAACTTCAAAAAATAAAGAAATTGTAGAGTTCCTTTTAAAAACAAAAGAAAATTTATCTCTTCCTTTAATAGATGAACCCTTGTCAAATGCAAAGACTTTTTTAGCAATAGCATATGATAATCTTAAAGCAAAAAGAAAAGACAAAGCATTAAAAGCAATAGAAATAGCCTTAGACCCGATGATTAAAATAGGTTTTAGAGAAAATTTATTACTTGTAAGATTTAAAAATAGTATTTATTCGAGCTATCTAGCATATAGCAATAATAAATTGGAGCTTGCAAAAGCATATTTACAGCAAAGTAAAAATATCTTAAATAATGCCTACAAAATAGCTGTAAGTGAAAACAAAGATATGATAAAGGGATTTATTAACCAGTTGTCTTTTATAGACCAAAACTTTAAAAATAGAGATTTAGTTTTAAGAGAGTATATAATAATAATCAGGCAAATAAGAAACTTATAAAAGGGGTATATGCTTATGAAAAAAATTAAAGCTTTGGTTTTAAGTGGTTTTTTAGGGATATCTCTAATTACTTCTTCTGCAAAAGCTCTAGATGGGGAAATAATATTTAGAGATACTTTATATGGTGCAGGAGTTGGTGCTTTAGCAGGGGGAGCTTATTATCTAATAGACAGCGATGATTTTGG
>WFXI01000178.1 GCA_015490675.1 Hydrogenothermaceae bacterium | reverse complement strand
TGTTGACATTTGAACATGTGTTTCAAGACCTATAACAACATCAAATTCCATTATTTCCCTCTTTTAATTAGTCTTTTTTATACATTATACATTAAGTTTCAAATGCAACAATGTTGCAACATTTTGCAACACTTGCAACATTTTGCAACATAATAGCAAATATATCCTTACTCTTTAAAAGCAATAATATCAGGCTTTTAAATAGACAAGAGAAATTTTGGCACAGTTATTGATTTATTATTAACCAAATTATGAATATAATATTAACTTAGGAGGTAAGATTAATGCCTACATTAGAAGAATTAATGCAACTGCCTGGAGCAATAGCAGCAGGAGAATTTGATAACAATGGGCAACTTTGTGCTTATACTGGAGATATTTCAGAACAAGCTGCAGAAATAGCAGCTTTAATGGCAACAGCTAACTTAGCAATGGCTAATATGCAGGCAAAAGGATACTCAGCATATACAGGTAAAGATGGATTTTTCCCTGTTCAAGGTTTTGCTGTTGCTGCAGGTAAATATGCTGCTTGTATAGCAGGAAATAGGGGCGTTTTTGTTGAACTAGATAAAGCAGATTTTGACAAAATATTCCAAACTCTTTTATCTCAAGAAAATAATTAGGAGGTAAAAAACATATGGCTGATTTAAAGAAGCTACTAGAAATTAAAGGTGTTTTTGCAGCAGGAGAGTTCGATGATAAAGGAAATCTTTTAGCTTTTGAAGGAGATATTTCAGAAGAAGAAGCTGCAATGGCAGCTAAAATGTGTGCTGCTAATAATGCTATGGGGGAAATGCAAACAGATGGATACACTGCATTTTCAGGACAAGAATGGACTCCTTTAAAAGGATGGGCAATAGCAGGTCCTAAATATTCTGTATGTGTAGCAGGTAATGTTGGAGTTTTTGTAAAAAACGGTGAAGCTTCTTTTAATGAAGTTTTTAACGCTTTATTATCAAAGTAAAAAATTTAATCTAAATAACTTTGGGGGAGGTAAGTGCCATGCCAAAATTTTTAACACCTGAATGGATTGCAGAATACGCTCAGTATTGGAATTCCCATGAGCCTCTTAAAAGGGACTTAAAAAATTTCAGTGCTAAAATTAAGTATTACATCGAAGGAGAAGACCAGCCACCTGTGTTTATTCATGTTGAGGGAGGGGAAGTCACAAATTGTGGAATTGCTAATGGAGAAAAATACGACTTTGAAATGTGGGCTACTCCAGATGACTGGAAAACTATTGTAAGTGGGGAGATGGGACCTAAAGCAGCAATGCTTACAAAGAAACTCAAATTTAAAGGTTCAATGATTACAGCTATGAAGTACATGGGACCTTTCCAAGAAAGTTTAACATTAATGGGTAGGGTTCCAACAGAATGGTAATTTTATGAATTTAAATCTTATTTTTGACAACTTAAAGTCGGGAATAATTTTTATAGGAGATGACAGGAAAATAAAATATATAAATAAAACAGCTTCTTCAGCCTTTGAGAAAAAGGTTGGAGATAGCTGTTTTGGTCTTTTTTCTTTATGCTCAGATTGTCCCTTAGAGGGACTTAAAAAATCTCCTAAAGTTGTTCAAAATTTTAATGTAAAACTATCCTGTTGTAGTAAAACTGTATGTCATAGTATTACCCCTGTTTTTGAAAATGGAAAATTTATAGGTGTTATAGAAGAGTTTAGAGATTCTACAGAACTTATAAATAATTTATACGAGATAAAAAAGCAAAAAGAATTTACAGAAACTATTTTGAACTCTGTCGTTGATGCAATTTTAGTGGTAGATGAAGAAGGAAACATTATTCATTACAATGAAAACGCAAAAAGAGTTATCTGTAGAGAAATTGAAGATTTAAAAGGATTTAATATAGAAACTCTCTTAGGATTATCAATAGATAAATTACCTCAAAACAACAAAAGAGAAGATATACATATAGAAACTCCTGCTCTAGGACGAGTAAAAGTTTCTCTACAGAAAACTCTTTTAAAAGAGGGAGAGGGAATACTTATTTCTTTTTATACTCTCCCCGAATGTATATTAAATCAGGAAGAATCTAAAGGACGAATTATTTCTAAAAATCCTAAATTCCTATCAACATTAGAAATGGCAAAAACTGTAGCAGATACTTCTGCTTCTATTCTAATAGAAGGTGAGACAGGAACAGGAAAATCTAAACTTGCAAAATGGATACATAATCTTTCTTCAAGAAGAAATAAGCCATTTA
>WFXI01000177.1 GCA_015490675.1 Hydrogenothermaceae bacterium | reverse complement strand
AGTGTCCATCCTTGTAAATACATTCCATTTATGTTTATTAAATTCCCATCAGCATCTGTCCTAAATTGACCAGCCCTTGTATAATATGTAGTTCCAAGCTGGTCTTTTACCATGAAGAAACCTTCACCATCTAAAGCTAAATCTGTTGGAGAGTTTGTATTCATTAAAGAACCTTGAGAAAAATCCTTAACTGTGCTTGCAACAAAAGCACCACCACCAATTTCAATATTTTTAGGTGCATTGTTTGAAAATGCTGTAAAGCTTCTTGAAATTAAATCGTTAAAGTTTACAACTTCTGCTTTGTAACCTACAGTATTAACATTTGCTATGTTATCTGATATTACAGAAAGCCATTCCTTGTTAGCATTTAAACCTGCATTACCTGTGTAGAATGATTGAATCATGGCTTTATCCTCCTATTTGAGACACTTTATTTAGCTCAACTTTAGTATTTCCAAAAGATACATAAACTTTTCCATCTTCTCTTTCGACATAATCTACATTTGCATAAGAAAAGATTTTAGCTTTGACAGATATGTCTCCCTTTTGTGCATTAACATAAACAGTGTAGTATCCATCTTGTAAAGCTGGGTTATCAATTTCAAAAGGATATTCAGTTCCTGCCTGTAAGTTTGTAAAAGTTTTACTTTCTACTACATTTCCATCTTTATCCATAATGGTAACAGTTGCTGTATCTGCATTTTCTTCAAGGGAAAATATAGCTTTTCCTTGTCCATTTTTTATATATGTTTGATCTCCTTCATACATTATAGTTTTTCCTATTAAACTAGATGCATAAAGAAGAGAATTAGTTTCATTTACACTTTTAAGAAGCTCCACAGTAGATTGAAAATCATTTAAAACTTCCATTTCTCTAAGTTTAACAGTATTTGCTATGAATTCTGATATATCTTTTGCTTCAAGAGGGTCTTGCCATTGAAGGTCTGTAAGAAGAACTTTGAGAAAATCTTCATTTTCCATCTTTGAGTTATCATATCCAGCTTGCACTACCTTTATTTCATTTCCAGCAATTCCTGTTATTGTATTATTCGTATCCAATGCCATATCTTAAGCCCTCAGTCTGAATTTTTTTGTATAAATCTTCCAACTGTTTTAAACTTTCGGCAAAATTAACTTTTTCATTAAGCCCCTGTTTTATAAAGTTAATGATTTCTTCGTGAATGTCCAGAGCTAAATCTATTTTTGGATTTGAACCTTTTTTGTATATACCTAAATTAATCATATCTTCTGCTTCTCTGTATGCATTTTCTAGTTCTATAACAGCTTTTTGCATATTTAAAATTTTTTCATCTACTAGTTGAGGGGTTAATCTACTTATACTTCTTAAGATATCTACTGCTGGGAAAATTCTTTTGTTTGCAAAATCTCTAGATAAAACTATATGACCATCTAAAAATCCAACTGCTGAATCTGCAATTGGGTCAGACGATATATCATCTCCTTCAACTAAAACTGTATAAATTCCTGTAATACTACCTTTTTTAAATTTTCCCGATGTTTCAATAATTTTAGGAAGTAAGCTAAAAACAGATGGGGTATAACCTTTTGTTGTAGGTGGTTCTCCAACTGTTAATCCTACTTCTCTTTGTGCCATTGCAAGTCTAGTAAGTGAATCAAACATCAGCAGAACATCTTTTCCTTTATTGGAAAAGTATTTGGCTATAGCATTTGCTAATATTGAAGCTCTTATTTTCGCAAGTGGTGGTTGATCAGAGGTAGAAACTATAACAACAGATTTTCTTAATCCTTCTTCTCCTAAATTATCTTCTATAAACTCTCTAACTTCCCTTCCACGCTCTCCGATTAAGGCAATTACATTAACATCAGCATTGGAAAATTTTGCTATCATTCCAAGTAGTGAACTTTTCCCAACCCCTGCACCAGCCAGTATACCAATTCTTTGACCTTTACCAATAGTTAGCAGTCCGTTTATAACTCTAATTCCTGTATCAAAGACTTCATTAACTCTTTCTCTTTCCAGAGGATTAACAGGTTCTAAATGAATATTGACTTTCTCTTTGCAATTAATATATGAACCATCTATTGGTTTTCCAAAAGCGTCTATAACTTTTCCAAGTAAACATTCCCCAACATCTGCTTTTGGAAATGTATTTTTAGCTTTTACTTTGCTACCTACTTTAATGCCCTTTGTATCGCTATATACCATAAGTAAAGTTTTTCCATCTTTAAATCCAATAACTTCTGCTTCTATATCTTCAATCTCACAGGCATCTCCAATAGATACTTCTGGTAATATTGCTTCAATTAAAGGACCAACTACTCCTACAACTTTTCCAGTGATTTTATATTTTTTAATCTGCTTTAATCTCTCTTCTAATTTCATCTATCACTTGTTTTAAAATTTCTTTATGATTTTTTTCTACTTTGAAATTCTCAAATTCTATTTCAAAGTCAAATTGGTTTAAATCTTCTGATTTTTCAATTTCAACATTAGATAAATTTAAAACTTCCGCTAGCGTTGGGTTTACTTTAATTTTTATTGGATTATAAGAGTTAAAATCTTCTAGTATTTTTTGAATTTCTTGACTAACTAAGTTTATAGAGTTTTTATCTAAAGATAAAACTTCAAAAATAGTTTCTAAGCTTTCTAATAATTTTTCACCGATGAAATCTTTATAATTCTTGATACTTATATAGAGCTTTTCTTCTAAGTTCTTACAAAATTCTTGATATTGTTTTCTTATTTCTTCTTCCTTTTGATTTATTGCTTCTTGAAATCTTTTATTAAATTCCTGTTCATATTTTGCAGAAAGTTCTATTTCTATTTGCTTAGTTTGCTCTTCTAGCTTTTTTTGAAAGTCTTGATAAAGCTGTTGGTATATTTCATTTTTTTCTTTTGCTATTTCTTCTTGTAGTTTTTGTTGAAATTCTTCTTTGAGAGTTTTTATTTGACTTTGTAAAAATTCAATCTTTTCTTTATATTCTTTGCACTCATCTTCTTGATTTTGTTTCTTACTTTTTTCATTTTCGTCAAAACTTTCTAGATTTAAGAAACTCATCTTTAATCTTCTTTAAGCCATTGACTTATAAGCATTGCAAGGATTTGTGGATTTTCATCTGCAATTTTCATAATTTTAATATATGCTGGTTCTTTTTCTATAGATGCTGATGTTGTTTCTTCTCTTTCTCTTGCAGAAGCCATACTAGATAAAACTTCTGGAGATAGACCACCATAACCTTCTTGTAATTCCAGTTGTTTTTGTTTTCTTGATTTGAGAACAATAGCAATAATAACAATTAGTAGAGATAAACCTATTAACAAGGTTGCCGCCAGTAGTATTATGTTTTTCGTAGCCATTTTAGCCTTTTTCTCAGCTTCTGCAGTGAGTTTTTCAACTTTTGTTTCAAATGGAACGCTAACAACTGTAACTTTATCCCCTCTTTTTGGGTCATATCCAATTGCACTTTTTATTAGCTCTTCATACTGCTTTATTTCCTCAGGTGGACGAGGTTCAAACTGGTAAGTTTCATTACCATCTTTGTCTTTTACTTTCTTGTATTTACCATCTATTAGAACACCTACACTTATTTTTTTAATTTTAAATATCGGCTGTGACTTTTGGACTATACTTTTAGAAACATCATAATTTTTTGTTCTATCGTCTTTTTTCTTTTCTATAACATATTTATCTTGGTCTAAATCCATAATTGGGGGAACATTTGTTGAAGTTCCTGGTGGGCCGATTTCCTCTTTTTTCTTTGTTTTTATTTCTTCTTTTATTCTTCTTTCACTAACGACTGCTGTTCTATCTGGGTCATAAAGTTCATCTTGTTGCTTTAGCTTCCCTGTTTCTACTTCAACTGTAGCTCTAACTATTACTTTTTCTGGTCCTAATGCTTTTGCAAGCATAGATTGAATATTTTTTTCTATTTGCCTTTCTAATTTTCTTTTTATTTCTACATTTTTATCTGCGACTGCTGAAGGGCTATCTTCATCAAGAAGGTCTGATAAAACTCTTCCTCTATTATCAACAACTGTAACATTTTCAGGTTTTAATTTTGGAACAGCTCTGGAAACTAAAAATACTATTGCTTTAACCTGTTCCTTTGTTAAGTCTCTTCCTGGATAAAGTTTTACAACTACAGATGCCTTTGGTTCATCTTCTTCTCTCATAAATATGCTTTCCTTAGGTAATGCAATATTTACCTTTGCATCAACTACTGCATCTATTTGTCTTATTGTTCTTTCTAATTCTCCTTCTAGTGCCCGAATATAGTTAATGTTCTCTTGAAATTGTGTAATACCTAGTTTTGGCTCGTTAAATAGTTCAAAGCCTATTGTACCCCCACCAGAAGGTATACCTTTAGAAGCAAGCTTTAATCTAACTTCGTAAACCATATCTTCAGGAACTAAGATTATAGAACCGTTTCCCTCTATTTTGTAAGGAATGTTTTCCTTTTGAAGCTCCGTTAATACCTGACCAGCTTCGTGAGGGTCTAGATTGGCAAATAGTACTGCATAATCTTTTTTATTTGCAATTTGAATTATTATTAATGAGAATAGGGATAAAGCAAATAAAACAACAAGAATTCCTGCAAGAGTTTTTAAATTAAGATATTTATGAAACCTTTCTGGAACTTTTTGCTTTATTTCATCAAGATTTACAGCCAATTTGTCCTCTAATTAAACCTGCATTCTCATAATTTCTTGATAACTTTCTAATGCTTTATTTCTTATTTCTGTAATTAACTTTAATGATATTCCTGCTTTTTCCATTTTAAATAAAAGCTGTTCTAAATTTTCAACTTCTCCATTTATTATTTTCATTTTAGCATCTTTACCTTCTTGAAGGTTGTTGTTTACATTTGCAACAAAATTTAAAAGGGTTTCTGAAAACGAAGGATAATCTTCACTATTATTTTTATTATCTTTATTTTCTATATTTATAAAATTAGGATTAAGAAACTGGTTGTCTATTTTCATTATTTTCCTCCAAAGCTAATTAAACTCTCAAAATCTCAATTGCTTTGTTAATCATATCCTTATGTGTGTTAAAAGCTGTTAGATTTGCTTCATAAGTTCTTATTGCAGACATCATATCAACCATTTCTCTAAGAGGGTCAACATTTGGTAATTTAACATATCCATTTTCATCAGCATCAGGATGGGTAGGGTCATATTTTAGCTTAAATGGTGATTTATCTTCTTCTATTTTTACAACTTTGACTTTATAAATAGGTTTTCCCATTTCTTCTTCCAATACAGATTTAAAAACAGGGACTTTTCTTCTATAAGGCTCTCCATTACCTGCATCTGTTGAGTTAACATTTGCTATATTACTTGCTGTTATTTCAAATCTAACTCTTTGAGCATCCATTCCTGAAACAGATATTTCTAACCCTTTAAAAATCATTATTTATTACCTCCCAGTAATAACATAGGAAAATTTAGCTGATTCTTTTTTCATCAATTCCATTAAAGTCTTATACATTATTGAACTTTCTGCTAGTTTTGCTAATTCGTGTTCTAAGTTAACTTTATTTCCATCGTATCCGTGAACATATCCATCTTCTACAACCTTCATCTCATACTTTTCACTATTTTCTGGGGATATGTGTCTTGGGTCAGTTTTTTTAAGTTTTATATTTTCTTCTAAAATTGTTTTAAAAACTAGTTCTTTTGGCTTGTATAAAGGTGTATCTGCATTGGCTATATTACTTTGAATGATTTTTGTTCTTTCCATAAAATAATTTGCTTTTACAGCTATTTTTTCCATATCAGAAAACATCATATCCATCATTTCATACCTCTTGTCAGTTGGTAATCTTGATAAATCTCATTTGCAACCTTAGACCAGTTATTAGAGCAATTTTTTATAACATTTATATCTGGTAATTTTTCTTTATTTGCTCTTATCATAGCTATTATATACCAGCTGTTAATGTTGCAGTCTTCTTTATACTTTTCGGAAAGAGTTTTTAGTATATTTAATACTTGTTGATACTTATTTTTTTCAAATGTTTTTGTTATTAATTTTTCAATAAATTTTTCTATGAATATATCTTCCTCATAGTTTTTTGCTAAAAACTTTATATTTTCCTTTGCAATGTTTATAGAATCATCTAAGTTTTTATCAATTTGAATATAGGAAACCACAATTTGACTTTCTGGATTTTTACATCTTATTAATCTTTTTTTTAGATTTGCTAAACCTTTTCCTAAGAAAATATAAACTTTAGATAAAACAGTATAAAATTGGCAATTTTTCTTTTTAATAGTTTTTAAAACCTTTAAAGCTTCTTTGTATTTTTGTTTATTAAATAAACTTTCTGCTAATTTCAGCTTATAAATATCTTTTTTATACTTTTGTGCTAAAAATCTATAGAGGTGTATTCTGTAATCTAAATTACATTTGCCTAACTTCTTGGCTAGTTTTAGTAGTGTATTTTCATCAAATACAACTTCGAAGAACCTTGGATTAGATTTAAACAATTCACATAAATATTTAGGCTCTATGTTTATTAATTTTTCTTTCCATAAATCTCTTATGTATTCCTTTTCTTCGTAACTTAGTCTATCTGTTTCTAAAACTGATAGTTCCCAGCTTAATTTTTTAATTAGAAAGTCTGAATTGTATTTTAATATCAACTGTCCAAAATTGCCTAATGCATATCTACCTAAGGGTGTATTTCTATTGCTTATAAGAGTTTGATATACAAATTTAATTGGATTTTTCAAATCTTCATCTTCAATTTTTGCTAATTTTTCTTTTATTGGTTCTTTATCTTTTAGAGAAAGTATTTTTAACTTAGCTATAATTGCTTCTTTTGTATTGTTGTAATCCTGTGCTAAGTAGTAATAATGATTAAATGCTGATATTAAATCTTTTTGTTTTACATCTATATCACCAAGTCTAAGAATTGCTTTTCTTATTATTTCTAAATCCTGAGTTGTTCCTATAATTTTTCTAAACAGTTGTTTTGCAAACTTGTATTTTCCAATTCTATACATATTTTCTGCAACTATATAATAAAACTGTGGATTATCTATCAGGTATGTTTCATAGTATTTATAAGTTTTTAACAAATATTTTGATGCTTCTTTATATTTGCCTTTTTCAAAAAGTATTAGACCATTTAAAAATTGAACTTCATCAGTATTTTGCTTTAAAAGTTGTTGGATACTTATTCTGATTGCAAATGCTGAAACTGTATCTAGCTTTTTCAGCCAAACAGCAGTTCTAATGATACCTATTAGTGTTTTTATTTCTTGCTTTTGATTTTTTGCATTATAAAGGGCAAATTTGTAAAAATTCATTGCCCTTTCATAAAAACCCCATACTTCAAATAAATAAGCTTTTGTGTAGTAGTAATCCCAGTTTAGCTTCTTCGCTACTCCTGCATATAAATTTAGTAAAGATAAAGCAGTATAGAAATATTTTTTTATTCCTGTTTTCCTTCCTATCTTTATGTAAATTTTAGCAAGAAGATACAAAGAATCCTTGTAATATGGATTTGTAGGATATCTAATAAGTTTATATAAAAGATTTATTGCTGTGTAATAAGAACCAACTTTATAGTAATGAATAGCATCATTATAAAGTTTTTTGAAATCTTTTTTAGGTTCTATTACTGGTGGTGGTATTTCTTTGGTAGAATTTTGATTTTCTTTTTGGGCAAAGGATAAATTAAATAATATGAAAAATATACTAAGCCCTAATACTAATACTTTCCTTAGGTTTTCTAAACGACTTAACCTCTTTTTGTGTTTTAATTTTAAGAGAGTATTCCTCAAATCCTGTCTCTTTAATTATGTTTTCTACATCTTTATAGAATGTATCATAAATACCTTCGTTTATTAACATACTAATGTTTAATTTTTGGTTTGTGAGATTTGCTCTTAAAACTAAATCTTTAGAAACAAGCTTCAAGAAAATATGCTTTGTAGCTAATTTTTTCATATTTTCTATTTTTTCTATAGTTTGTCTTATAGTTGTTTGTTTTTTTACCTCTTGATTTTCTAATTTTTCTGAGAATTCTTTGATTTCTGTAGATTCTACCAAGTCTATTTTTTCTTCATTTGATTTATTTTCTTGGGAATTATTTTGGTTTAAATTTGCTAAAATCTGTTTGCTATCTATATTTTGAGAAATATTGTTTGTATCTAACAGATTTACATCACTGGCTTCTACTTTGATTGAAATTTTAGTATCTTCTGGAATTTGGGTACTAAATGCTTTGTTATGTTTTATATCTTTTTTTAGTGTATTTGTAGTTTTGTTTGTTTTTAAAGCTTCAATTTTATCACCAGATAATTTTTTTAGATTTAATTTTTTGGTCTGGTTAATAACTAGAATATTTTGGTTTAAAGTTATTGTCTGATTTTGTTGTTGATTTGTACTTTCATTGAAAAACTGAATATTAGTTGGTTCCTGATAGTTAGTCATATTTGCTTTTAAATTTACATTTGTTTCATTGTTTATTACATCATCTACTTTTGTAATATGTTCAGTAGATACTTTGCTATCTGACATAGGTTTGTTTTCGAGTTTTTCCTGATTTTTGGTGTTTTTAAGAGCTGATTCTTTGTATTTATCGTTTTGAGAATAATTTAAATTAGTATTTTTTATATTTTCCTTTTTTACAGAGTTATCAATAACTGGTTGTACTGAATTTTTAATTAATTTTGAAGATTTATTTTTACTGCTCTGCAAAGAATTTTGTATTTGAATATCATTAGTTAATAATATACCTTGACTATTGGGAGTATATAAATTTTCATTCGTATGTTCTAAGTGTTTACTTTCATTTTTATTAAAATTTTTAGTTGGTGGAGTTTTTCCTACCTTAGCTTTATCTACTTTGTTGTTTTCGTTGTTTGTTTTTTGTAATGTTTTATAAGAGCTATGTATTTCATACCGTCGGATACTAATTTTATCTTTAAAATCTATTTTTTTTAGGTCTTGAGTAAATTTATGTATATTTTGGAATGTTTTTGATTTTTCTCGTAATGGAATTATAGTTATTTTATGATTTTTGATTCTTTTTTGATTATTATTTTTAAATGTTTTATTTTCATCTCCTTGTAATATTGTTCTTTTTTCTAAAGTAGTCTTTTCACTATTAAATTCTTTTTTATTAATAAATACTCTGCTTTTCTGATTTGCTTTATAAGCTAATTTATCTATAGTTTCATTTTTCACATCACTTAAGTGTATAGGTTGATAACTTTGCTTCTCTTTGTAGTTGTTAAAATTACCTTTAGTAATTTCAAATGGGAACTTATTTATAGTAAAAACTTTTTTATTTTTAGCTAAATTTCTAATTTCTATTAAAGATAAATTTTTAACCTTTGCATTATTATCAAGTTTTATGTTTAGATTATTATTATTTTGTATATCATTAATTTTCTTACCTGTATGCTTAACACTTTTACCATTGTCCAGACTATTTTTTAAAGAAATTTCTTTCCCTAAGTTTTGCCATATTAAAAGAAACCTTTTAACTAAAGAGATTATTTTACTGGTTTCTATCTTTTTTGGATTTCTTATTAAACTTGAAAGTTTCTCTATATTGCTGTTAGAAACAAAAGATACATGGTTAAGGTTTTTTACTTTGTATTCTATTTTCAAAGGATTATTTATAATATGTTTACGATATATATTATCAATGTTTGTTAGGAGTTTTTTTTCTGATTTTTCCTTTAAAAATAAATTTTTATTTATAGCGTTTTCATTCTTAAATAATATTTCACTTTTTTTGTTATCTTTGTTTTCTGGCAATTGCTTTGTTTCAAAAGCCGAAAACTTTGCTACTTTGTAATCTTTAATGTATTTAAAATTTGCTAATTTATAACTTTTTAATTTGAGATTATCTATATAAATATTGTATTTTTCTTTGGAACTTGTAGTGCTAGCAAAACTTTGATTACTAAAAGTTTGTATGATCTTATTTGTTTTTTCACTATTAGCTTGAATTTTATTTTTGTCTTTTGAAGTATAGGTGTATTTAGATACTAAAGAAAAACTATTTAAAATTTCAGATTTTCCTTTCTTTGAGGAAATTTCTTTGGTGTTTTGGTTTATACTTTTTAAATCCTTACTTAGTTGAGCTTTAAAAAGCTCATCAAAAAGACCTAATCCTTTCTTTTGTTTGTTTTTCTTCTTATTACTTTTAACACTTATAATAAGCTGATTGTTTTCTATAGTTAAGTTTTTCATTTTGCAGTTTTTTATTTATGTATAGTTTATTTTTCGAAAGATGGCAATGATTTATTAATTATTAAAGTCCATATACTTCAGATAAAATGTTGCAGAAAATGGAGAAATTTTATTCATTAATAAGAAAAGGACCACTACCCTCTTGACCGGCCGCGGGGCTCCCATTGCCCCGGGTTTCAGCCAAGAGAGTAGTGACCTAATTAATAATTTTTTTCTATCCCATATAGTTCAGATAAAACCAAGAGCTCCTGCAAGGAATGTTTTTTATATACCAGTGTTTCTATCCCATATAGTTCAGATAAAACATGGGATAAAACTTTCACAAGTAATAATAATTATCTATTGTTTCTATCCCATATAGTTCAGATAAAACAGGGGTTTTACGAAATTTTCAAAGTCTGTTAGGAATGTTTCTATCCCATATAGTTCAGATAAAACCTTTTTTTGAGGAACATCAATAGTAGTATCAAAATCGTTTCTATCCCATATAGT
>WFXI01000176.1 GCA_015490675.1 Hydrogenothermaceae bacterium | reverse complement strand
TGTTTTTTATTTTCTTAATATTTTTATGTTTTTTATCCGTTTTTATTTTAATGGTAGTATGAATTTGATGATTTGTCAAATTTCATGGTGAAAACTGTTGTAAAATATAGAAAATCAGGAGGTAGAAATGGGTTTAAAAGATTTTATTATCCCTGCAGTTGATATTAAAGAAGGAAAGGCAGTAAGACTTTATAAAGGCGACAAAAATGCTATTACAGTCTACGGAGACAATCCTGTAGAAGTGGCAAAAAAATGGGAAGAAAAAGGAGCAAAACATTTACACGTTGTAGACCTTGATGGTGCTTTTGAAGGAAAACCAAAAAATTACAAAATTGTTGAAAAAATAGTTAGAGCAGTATCTATTCCTGTAGAGTTTGGTGGAGGGTTAAGAAGTTTTGAAGCTGTAAAAACAATGATAGATTTAGGAGTAGATAGGGTTGTAATCGGAAGTATGGCTTACCAGAATAAAGAAGAAACAATAAAAGTGATAGAAACATTTCCCCAAAAAGTGATAATAGGTATCGATGCAAAAGATGGAAAAGTTGCTATAAAAGGATGGTTGGAAAAAACAGAGTACACACCTGAAGAGTTTGCATCGATTTTCGACAATCTGGATATATGGGGCTTTTTGTATACAGATGTAAACAGAGACGGTGCTATGGTTGGTCCCAACATACAAGGAACAAAAAAAATAGCTCAGAGTGTAAAACACCCTGTTATAGCTTCTGGCGGTGTTGGAACTTTGGAAGATGTAAAAAAACTGTATGAATTGAAACCTCTTGGTGTATATGGCGTGGTAGTTGGAAAAGCCCTTTATGAAGGTAAAATAAAATTAGAAGAGTTAGACTAAAAGGAGAAAACTATGCAGAGAATTGAAACAGACAAAGCCCCTAAGGCAATAGGCCCTTACTCACAGGCTATAAAGTACGAAAGTTTTGTTTTTATATCAGGACAAATAGCTATAGACCCTAAGACTCAAGAAATGGTAAAAGGGGGTATAGAAGAACAGACTAAACAAGTCATGGAAAATATAGGAGCAATTTTAAAAGAAGCCGGACTTTCTTTTGATAACGTTATCAAAACTACAATTTATCTTAAAAACCTCTCTGACTTTGAAATTGTGAATAAAATCTACGGAGAGTATTTTAAAGAGCATAAACCTGCAAGGGCAACTGTAGAGGTGAGTAATCTACCAAAAGGCGCACTTATAGAAATAGAAGTGATAGCAGGTATTATGGATTAATCCCAAGTACATAGTAGAAAACAGAAGACAACACTATTGTTATTAATAGTATAAATCCGGTGAAAACAACCATATCTTTGAGACGTTCATTTTTTATCAGGACTTGCATTTTTACCACTTCCATTCGGAATATTTGATTTTAATTATCGAATTGTTTGTTTATGTTTTTAAGGTTTTTTTTATGGTAAAAATGGCTTATAGATAAATACAAAGCTCCATCATACAAATTATACAAAGCTCCAAATGGTAAAATTTTTTGATAGGTACATATTTAGTTCTATTAAATTAAATAATTTTCGGAGATAGACAAAATGAAGATAGTAATTGATATATCTAATGAAGAAAAGGCAAAACATCTAATCGATATATTAAAAGACATACCATATGTAAAGAGTATCAAAGTAGAATCACAAAAGAAGCAAAGGAAACCAGATTTTGAATCAGTTTTTGGAATATGGAAGGACAGAGATATTACGATAGAAAACCTCAGAAAAAAAGCATGGGGAAAAATGGTTAAATGACAATTTTAGATACCAATGTAATTATTGAACTATTTAAATGAAATCCTAAAACTAAAGAGCTTCTTGAAAATATCAATGAAGAAACTTTCTCAATAAGTGTTATAACCGTTATGGAACTATACTATGGAGCTATAAACAAAAGAGAGCTTAATAAAATAAAGAAATTCTTAAAAAGTTTTGATTTATTATTAATAAATGAAGAAATTTCAAAGATTGCTTTGTATCTAATAGAAAAATATTCAAAAAGCCACGGATTAGAAATTCCTGATGCTTTAATAGCGGCAACATCTATATACTATGATATACCTTTATTAACTGGTACTTGGTTAATAAGTAGATAATAAATTCCACCTGATAAACACCAAAGCCAAAGCCCTATATAAAGCTCTGACAGATTTTGCATAAGCCTTTGTTTTCCTTTTTAACATAGCTAACTTACTTCTTAAAAAGGAGTGTAAACCCTCATTCCAGTTTGTATATCCATATTTCCTTACTTTCCTATTATCCAAATTCTCATAAACTCTATAACCATCCGTTTGTATCTCTTCAGCTATAGGTATTTGATAATAAAATTTCCAAAAAGTTTCTTCATCTCTTTTTCCTATCTCAAAAAACTTTATGTCTTTATCGAACACGGCAGTCCATATCCATATATCGTTTGCCCTTTTCCCAACATACGTCCACATCTCATCCAATCCAGCTTTCTTAAATACCTTACTTTGAAATATCTTTTTTCTTCCTTCTATTTTTTTTTATCGCTTTTTCTCCTGCTGCTCTAATCCAGCTACGTACTGTTTCATAAGGAACTTCCAGAGACCTGGCTATTACTGATATTTCAACTCCATCTGTGTAAAGTCTTATAGCTATTTTCTTTAGATTGTCTGGATAATGTTTTCTTTCTGGGTTTTC
>WFXI01000175.1 GCA_015490675.1 Hydrogenothermaceae bacterium | reverse complement strand
CAAAAGAACAGCTTATTAATCAGTTCAAACAGCTTGGACTTATAAAGAATGTCCACTGGGTAATCTTAGAAGAAGATGACAAGCCTTTTATCACTATTGATGGTTTGCTTTGGCTTGCAAATAACCACCCAGAAGAAGAAAAACGAGTAAAAAATGTCTCATCAGAGCTTCTGCAAACACAGCCAGTAGTAATTGTTAAATCAAAAGTAGTTTTAGCAAATGGAGTATCAGCTGAAGGACTTGGTTCTGCAAGTAGAGAAGCCTCAGATACAGACAGACTTATTGAACTTGCAGAAAGTAGAGCAACAGCAAGAGCATTAAGAAAACTTTACGCACTTGGAACACCAGTAGAGGAAAACTAAAATGCCATCAAGAAAAGCCCTTGCAAAAATACACATAGCAAAAAAAGAACTAAACCTATCAGATGAAGAATACAGACAGATACTCTATGACTGCTTCGGTGTTGATAGCTCAAAATACCTAACAGAAGAACAGGCAAATATGCTAATAGCCGTCTTTGTAGATATGGGCTTTAAACCAAAGAAAAAAGAGCAAAAACCACAGCCCAAAAAATACGACCAGCTGGGAGATAGAAAGGGGTTTGCCACCCCTGCCCAGCTTAGAAAAATAGAAGCTATGTGGAAACTCGTATCAAAAGAAAAAACAAAAGAAAGTCTTGATAAATTCCTCTTTAGAAGATTTAAAATAATGAAGCTTGAAAACCTACCATTTGACAAAGTCCCTGCAGTTTTAAAAGCACTTGAAGAAATGAAAAAACAATGTCTAAAAAAACAAAACACAAATCAAATAGATGAGCCAGTAGATTTTTAGGAGATAAGCTATGATAGCTTTTATGAAAGCCGACGAGTTTATGAAAAAAACAAAAATGACTTTAAGAACCTACTACAGAAGGAAAAAAAGGTTTGATATCTTTGTAGTAAAACTTGCAAATGAGTATGTTTTAGTATCAATAGAAAACAACCAAATAACCCCTATATCCCCAGCAAATATCAAAGAATTCAAAGACCTTTTTCAAACTTTCTAACAAAATCTGAAAAAATCCTTTAAAAAGTGGCAACCTTGCCACATTAATTTTCAAATTGTTTTATCTTTTTTTCAAAACCACTTGAGGTTATTAAAATGGCACAGTTTTTACATGGAGTTAAAGTTAAAAGTAAAAAAGCAGGAGTTATTCCATTTGTAGAAGCTTCATCTGCAATAATAGGACTTGTAGGAACAGCTCCTAAAGGAAAGCCTTGGAAAATACACACTATTAGAAACTGGGATGATGCAATTGAAACCTTTGGAAAAGAGCAAGCAGGCTACACAATCCACAGAGCATTAAGAAACTACTTTAACTACAAAGAAACAACAGTTTTAGTAATTAATGTTTTTGACCCAGATTTACACACAAAAGTTTCAGATGTATCAGCAACAGATATTATTAACGGTTTAAACCTATTTAAAAAGGCAAAACAAGAACTTGGATTTTTCCCAAAAATTTTAGATGTGCCGAATTTTTCACAAGAAGTAGAAGTAGCACAGGCAATGTCTTCCCTTGCAGACCAGATAAAAGCAATAGCCCTTGTTAATGTTCCTCAAGGAGCAGACATAACAGCTGCAGTAAACTTTAAAAACAACTTTTCTTCTAAAAGAGTATATGTTTGCTATCCAAAAGTTTATACAGAAGACCCAATACAAGAAAAACCAACTTTAGACTGGCTATCTTCTCAAGTAGCGGGATTAATTGTAAAAACAGACCTTGAAAAAGGCTTTCAAAACTCACCATCTAACAAAGAATTAAAAGGAATACTCGGACTTGAGTTTATATACGAATATGTGCCTGATGACCCAACAAGCGAAGTTCAATACATAAACTCACAAGGGATAATAACAGTCAAAAAAGACAGAGCAGGATACAGGCTTTTTGGAAATACATCTTCAGCTTATCCTGCAAATACCCACCCTGCAGATGTATTTATAAACTGGGTAAGAGTAGCAGATATACTTGATGAAACAATTCAAGATAACCTAATCCAAACACTTGATGAAAACATAATTGATAACCCTTATGACCCTACAACATCTATTGTTTACAGAGTTAGAGAAAGCATAGATGACCTTTTAAACACATGGAAAGCCAAAGGAATAATCATATCAGGACAGGCAGAAGTCCCTCTTGAGCTAAATACAGCTTCAGAGCTTGCTCTTGGAAATGTTTACTACCGTATAAAAGATTTTGCAGTATCAACACCAATGCAAGGCATAACAATAGAAAGAATAGCAAACTCAAATGCATTGGCAGAAGTTTTCTCTAAACTTTTTGGAGGTAATCAATAATGGCAGAAAATAAAATCATTTCCTTTGAAAAAAACAAATGCTGGATAAATGGGAAAGAGTTTTTTGGAATAGCAGAAGAAGGCTCAGTAGAAGCGAAAAGAAAGATGCTTGATTATGATGGAATGGCAATGCCTGCACCTGTAAAGATACCATCAGGAAAATTTGAAGCGATTACAGCAAAGCTAAAAGTAAAACTTTCTGACCCACTTGTTTTAACAGAACTATCAAAAAACAGAGGATTTGCAGAAATAAAGCTAAAAGGAAAATCTACAGTTTTAAATTCCACACAAGGATTTGTTAACGATGAAGACATAACAACCAGAATAAGAGGATTTGTTGAAGAAATACCAGTTCCAATACATAAAGACGGAGAACTGCCATCAAAAGAATTCACAATAAATGTCTTGTTTTTAGAAGTATCCCACAACGGCTCAGTAATCCTAAAAGTAGATGTAAGCTCAGGAGAAGTTATTCCACAAGACCTAGTATAGGAGAAAAAAGATGGAAATAATCCTTGCCTGTGAAGGAATAAAAAGAAACGGATTAGAGTTAACAGCTCAAATAATAAACCAGATAGTAGAAACATTTTCAGAGCTTAACTATAAGCCACCAATAGTATTAGGACACATCTCAGACTATCAAGATGGAGACCCAGCTTACGGCAGAGTTATCAGTGTAAAAACAGTTAAACAGCCAAATGGTAAAACCTGCCTTGCAGGTGAGCTTAAAATGACAAGTTATTTGCAAAACCTTTTAAACACAGGAGAATATGACGGATTTTCAATAGGAGTTAAATTTGACCCAGAAACAAACAAAGCATACCTACACCATTTAGCAGTTTTAGGAGCATATCCACCTGCAGACCAAACAGCAGGAGAACCACTGCAACTTAGCCTATCAGATGAAGAACTAAAAAACCTAAAAACCTTTGAAATAAAACTTTCTACAGGAGGAAAACAAATGGATATTAAAGACATTATCCAAAATGAAGAATTCCAAAAATCTATAGCCCAAATAGTTCAACAGCAGTTAAAAACCCTTAACCTATCTACTCAAGAGAAAAAGGGAGAAAAACAAGACCAGACCAATTTAGAAGCCCTTTATAAACAAGAAAAAATCCAGAGACTAAAAGATATAGCCCTTTCTGTTGGAATGGATGAAGAAGGAATAAAAGCTTTAGAGCAATTCGGACAGCTTTTAAAACCAGTAATAAACCTATCAGATGGAAAACAATTTTCACCATTTGACCTCTTAGAAAAAGCCCTTAAAAGCATCAAACCACAAAAACAAAACAGTGAATTATTTGAAGACATAAACCTTTCAACATCCCAAAATGAAAACATTTTAGACACAACACAACTTGCAAAAATATTCACTGCAGGAGGTGAAAAATAATGCCAGTAAATGGAAAAATCGGAGAAATAAACATCAAAGAAGTTCAAGTTTTAGCAGATGTAGAGCATAAACCAGTAATTCTTACCAAAAACCTAAAAGCAGGACAAGGAATATTAGAAGCAGGAAGCATAATAGCAAAAGATGGACAAGGCAAATTAGTTTTATATGACCCAACAAAAGACACTCACCAAATAATTGGAGTTTTAGCAGCTCAAGTAGATACAGATAGACAAACTCTTGCAAATGTAATCGTGCATGGAGTTGTTTTAAAACAAGCCCTAAAAGCCAAATCCCAAATAAATGACACAGTTTTAGATGCTTTAGAAGCAAAAACAATATGGACAATATAGGAGGAGCAAAAAATGGGAATGCAAATTGATTTAAGCAAATTCTTAACAGCACAAAAAATAAAAGACTACATAAAAACAACACCAGTCCAGCCAAGAGTTATAACATCCCAGTTATACTCAAAAGATGTAGACACTTACGATTCACCAGTTTATCCATATGCAGAAATAAAAGAAGTTACAGGTAATGTGCCTCTAGTTTTAAGAGGCGGAGAACCTATAAATGTGGCAGGAGATGGAGCTACATTTAACTATATTGAAGTTCAGCCTATAAACATAGCAGAAACCCTAAACCCTGTTGAAATAGTAAATATGAAAGCACTTGGAGATACTGCAGTAGAAAAAATCATAAAGCAAAAAATAACCAAATTTAGAAGAATTGTTTTAGACACAATAGAAGCCCTCGCAGCCCAGTCTCTACAAGGGAGAATATCCTACCAGATAAAAACACAAACAGGCATAGACACATTTGAAGTAGTATTTGGACAAGTAGCAGACCTAACACCAGACAGCAAACCATCTACAGTAAAAGACCTTTATAACCTACTTGTAGATATGGAAGGAAAACTCCAAGAAAACGGATACGGACAAAATATACAAGTGTTTGCAGGCAAAAAAGCCTATGCAAAAATCTTAGATATGGCAATGTCTTACACAGGTAAAACAGTTTATATGGAACAAAAAGACGGAGGTTTATATATTGGAAACTACTTCATAAAACCAATTACCACAGGATACAAAGATAAAAACGGCAATTTCGTAAAAGCAATAAAAGACGAGCAAATAAAAATGATAGATAAATCTGCACCATTTAGACTAAGGTATTTAGCAATAGATGACTTTAGAGCAAATCTAAAAGCAATGCCACTATTTGTAGCACAAGAAAAAGAAGGAAAATACATAAAATTAGAAGCACAGTCAAAACCATTTTTAATACCAGTTACAGATGCAATAGTAGATGCTACCATCGCATAAACTACTCGGGGCTTAAAGCCCCCTTTTCATTAGAGGTGGAAAATGCAGATAACAGATTTGCAAAACCTTATAACAGTGGAAGACATAAAAAAAGCAGTTCCAGAAAAAGACCTGATGCATATAGCATTTGACGATACAACCCTTTCCATCTCTAATGAAAAGATACAAAACGCCATAAACATATCAGTAAAAAAACTATTTACAAAGCTAATAAAATGCGAAAAAACAAGCCTTGAAGACTGGGAAACAGAAATAGCAAAACTATATCTAATAAAAGATGCTATTTACCAGCTTCACACAATGAACGAAACAGAAAGCCTTGCCCAAGACAAACTAATAGAAGCTCGCCAGATACTAAAAGACTGGCTTGGAGATTGTGGAAAAGAAGAACCTAAAAAAATAACAACTGTGAAGGTAATTCAGTATGAGCCAAAATACAGATTCTAATAACACAAAATCTTTATCTACAAAGCTTAGAATAGGAGACATACTCTTTTTTCAAGACTTTATAGAAGCCCCAGAAAAACTATTTTCAAAACCAGATACAGAAGAATACTTTGACCTTATAGACTATATGCTTACAGACTACGAAATAGAAACAGCAATAGAAGCAAGAAAATCAGCAGTCCTATCATTGCCCCATGGATT
>WFXI01000174.1 GCA_015490675.1 Hydrogenothermaceae bacterium | reverse complement strand
TATTTTACAAACAGTGAATATCCTACTTTGATTATTACATCTTTATCTTCTAAATCGTAAAGAAATTTTTCTGCATCCTCTATTTCTGTAAAATCTAAGGCAATAGCAAGTTCAGGCATTTAAAGTTCTCCAATATCAATTTTCGTGCCAATTATATAAATATATATTGTGAATTATGTCAAGAATATATGGGAAATATATATATTTTTAATTAATTAAGTTATATACCTGTATATATATCGCTAATCATTTTCACAATCCTTTCTTTAAAAGGAAGATTTCTTATTGCCACTTTCCTAAGATTTTTGATTTCTTCTTTCTCTCTTTCTGCTTTTATAAAATCCGTTTCATCAACAAGTCTTAGGGCAAATTCAAAAAATAAAATAGCTTTATGTGGATCTTCTTTGGTTAACTTTTTTCCTGCCTCAATCAGAATATTTTTATATTTATCTTCTAGCTTTATGTCATAATTTATTTCCATACCTTCCACAATGTGAATGGCAGAATTTATAATGTCTCCCTTTTTGTACAGCTCATCTGCAATTTTAAAATGAATATTAGATATTTCAACAAAAAATCTTTTTTCTTCTGGCATTAAAGTATAGGCTTTTTTGAAATCTTCAATTGCCTTTTTATATTCTCCAATTTCTTTATAACTTTGTGCTCTTAAATCATAAGCATCTACTAAATATGGATTTATCTCTATAGCCTTAGATAAAAGCTCTATAGCCTGAGGATATTCTTTATTGTTAAAGTGGATTTTGCCAAGATAAAAGAAATATTTGTAATTATCTTTACCTTCCTTGTTATATACCTTTTGTAGCTTTTCTAAAGCTTTCTCATAGTTTCCTCTATATAATTCTATTTGAGCTAAATGTATATACGCTTCCTCTAGATTTGGTTTTAAACTTAATGCTTTATTAAAATCTTCTTCTGCTTTTTCTAATTCTCCTAGTTGAAGATGAATTTTTCCCCTTTCTAAATATGCATCTGTGTAATCTGGCTTTAAATTTATTGCATAAGTTATTTCTTCAATACCAGCTTTTAGATTTTCCTCATTTAAATCTGTAGCTAAGGTTTTTCCTCTCCAGAAATATGCTTCTGCAAAATCTGGTGCTAAGTGTACAGCTTCGTCAAGTTCAACTAAAGCCATCTCATAATTTCTTTCTACAAATAATCTTTGGGCTTTTTTCAAATGATTTAAAGCATCTTGATAACTCATTTTTTATTCCTCCAACAAACTTAAGGCTGGTATAATTTTCTAGCTATGAAAAAGAAAACTATAAAAAAGCTTTTAATATCTTTTTTTCTTATTTGCGTATTAATATTTATAAGCATATTCTTATTTGGTTATTATATTATAAATAATTATAAACCTCTACTGGCCAAAGCTGGAATTTTTGTAGAAGATAACTGTAATATTTCTAAATCAAAAATTGTTTGTGGCTACATCAACATAAATACCAAAAATTTTGAAGCAAAAATCAAAGATGTTTATATCTCATTTTTCATAAAAAATGCATTCAATGATAATAAATTAATTAGCCTTAAAGCAAAAGATATTAATTTAAAAATTAAGGAAGCCAAAAAAAGAGAAAAGAAACAATATGAAATTCCTAAGGATATGAAAAAAGTCCTTACTTATACTTATCTGTTTTTAAAAAAATCAGAAGTTATTATTGATAACATTAATATAGAAAAAGAAAATATAAGGATAAAAAATGCTTCTTTCAAAAATTTTAAAAATAACTTTGCTACATTAAAGCCTTTTTATATAATTTACAACAAAAAAAACAAGGTTTATGTTTCAAGTATTCAAGGATATATTGATAAAAACACAAAAAGAATTGTAATAAGTGAAATCAAAGGAAATGCATTCCAAGCAAATTTTGCTCTTAATGGATATTACTCATATCCTATAGGGGGCAGGTTTCAAGGGCATGTAAAGGGTAAGTATATATCTTTAGAAGATATCAATATAAAGAATTTAAATGCTTCTGTGAATCTCAAATTAATAGATTCTAAATCTATATATAAAATTACAGGTGAAATTGAAAATTTTGAGAAGAAAAATATAGGAAATTTTGATAATGTACTTATAAACATAGAAGGAATAGTAAATGAAAATCTAACTACAAATATAGAATTTAAGTTCTATACAGCATATATTTTAGAGGATCTTTTTCTAAAAAATTTCCACTTAAAAGGGAAGGTAAGATTTAACACAAGATTAGATAATATATACGGAAACTTTAATCTAGGACTATCAAAAATAGAGGATAGTAATATTTCCATAAAAAATATAAGTTCAAAATTTACTATAAAAAAGAGGAAAACTCTAAAAATTGCTGGAAAATTAAATCTTAACTCTAAATTAACTGGAAACTTTTTAATAAGAAATGAAAAAAATAACTTTGTACTTAACATAAATGACATAAACGGTAATATAGAAGACATAATTCAATTTTCAAAAGTAAGAGCTGATTGGTTAGTTAATTTGAAAGGTAAGTTTACTGGAAACTTAAGCTATAAAATAGGAGAAGCTATAAATACAAATTTCAATATAAAAAATTTATTATTGTTCGGTATAAACTTTGCTAAAAGTGATTTAAATATTAAACTTTATCCTAAAAATACAAATTTCTTTATAGATGGTAAATTTATACAAGATAACGCTTTTTTAAATATTAAAATCTCAAATATAGATAAACAATTATCTGGAAAAGCTAGCTACAGTAACGTAGATATATCCAATTTATATTGGATAAAAAATATAGATATAAAAACCGTTGTATCTGGAAAAGGAAAAATATCAGGAAGTATTAATTCTCCAAAAATTTTTCTTTCTGGAGAAGGTAAGTTTTTTCAATATAAAAAGTTATACATTCCAAATATAAAATATGAATTTTCTTATGAAAATTTTAAAATTTCGATTAAAGCTAATCATAAAAATAATTTAGAAAGCTTAGTGAAAATAGATTTGTCTCCATTGAATGTAAATATAGATATTCTTTCAAGAAATTTTAAAGGAAAACATATCCAAGATTTCCTTGAGGATCTATCCCCAGAAACTTTTTCATACTTGAAACCTAAAGAACTAACAGGAAACTTAAGGATAAATATACTTAAAGACAAATTTTCAGCCACTTTAAATTTTAATAAGTCAAAAATTTTAATAACTCCTGTTAATAATGTATTTACCGCTTCATTTAAAGGAACTGTAACGAATAATAGCATTAACTTTAAAGGAAATTTTGGGAAAACTGATTTTATATTTAAAGACTTTCATATAAAAGATCTACAAGGAAATTTCGAACTAAAAAATAGAAAATTTAGACTATCTGCTTTTGCAAGAAATTCTAAAAACATAAAAAGGTTTTTTGCAAATGTGTATATAGATACAGATATTGCAAATAAAATTTTAAATGCAAATTTTTCAATGAGTGGAGAGAAATTAAATTACCAATTTGCATTGTCAGGAAATATTTATGGGGATATAAGTAATCTTAAAGGAAGTTTAAATTATGGTATTTTAAAAAATAATGGATTTTTAGTATCAAAAAACAAAATCTATATTAAAGCCAATATCAGCGAGAAAAAATATGTGAAAATTTATACAAAAAAAATTAAAATAAGCTTAGAACCAAAACTTAACTTTATTTTTATAAATCCTCAAATAGAGCTATTTTCACAAAAAGATAATAATGAAATATATATATTTTCACCTAAAATTGAGATATATAGAAGTAAGGTAAAAATTCTTAACTTTATAGGGTTTTTAGCTAAAGCAGATAATGAAAAAATAATTGCGTACCCATTTTTCCATTCAGGTATTTTTGAAGGCCAAATAAATTATCTAAAATTTTGGTTTTCGAATAAAAAACTTGCCTTAAAAGCTAAAGGAAGACTAAATAAAGAAATAATATCCGAATTAGTACAGTTTGTATCTGTCGCAGGAGATGCTAATTATTCTCTAAATTATAAAGGTAAAGTAAACGAGTTTGTATCTAAAGCTAATCTAAAAATTTTCTCAAATAATTTAAAGATAAAATCTAGCTATATTATAGGAATTCTTGAAATAAAAAATCTAATTGCATTTTTAGAAAACGGAACTTTAAACATAAAACTTTCTGCAGAAGACAATTTAGCTTTACTATCGAAAGGTAATTTAGCTATGTATGCTACATCTTATTTAAAGCAAAAAAACAATTATGCATATATAGAAGCTTCAAATTTACCTATTAAATATGAAAATTTATTTAAAGGTAATATTAATTCAAACCTTAACCTTGAACTGAAAAAGGGAAAAGGAAAAATATACGGGCACATATCCATCACAGGAAACATAAGCTTAATTTTAGATAAACTACGAAAATCTAGTAATAACGGTAAAAATAGTAACTTAGAAAACATAAAACTTGATATAAAAGTTTCTTCATATCTTCCAATTTACATATATGGGGATTGGGGAGAAGCATATGCAGAAATTAAAGGACATTTAACAGGAACTTTAGCATCACCTATATTCAATGGTGAAATAACCATAATTTATGGGAAAATCTCTTATATGAAAAATAACTTTAATATAGACTTTGCAAATATAAAAATTTCTAATAATATTCCTTTTGTAACAGCAAGACTATCCACTGTGGTAGCAAATACTCATATATTTATAAATATTTCAGGGAGCCCACCAGATGATTTAACTTTTAATTTTTCATCTACTCCTCCTAGGTCTAGAGAAGAAATAATGGCGATATTACTTTTAAGAAATACTCCAAATGCATTAGAAAATATTCCTGTATTTACAGCTTTTGGAAAACTTGTAAGAAGAATACTACCTTTAGATAAGTTTCTATTTTCAGGGGATTCAAGTAACACATTTCTTAATACAGGATTTGAGATATCTGTAGCCCCTAGATATTCTCCAACAGAAGGTATTGTTGCAACTATTTACGCTAAAAGAGATATTACTAGAAGGCTGTTTGTTGCTCTATCGAAACCTATCTCACAAACAACTTCACAAACATTAGTAGGTTGGTATGAAGGAGGTATTAGATTAACAGAAACAACATCTTTATTTACAAGATTTTATGAAGATGGTAGAAATGAAGTTGGTATAATATTCAACCTACCATTTGATTTTTAGGCAAGTGAAAGATGGCAGAAAAAGAAACTCCAATGCTAGCTCAATATAATAAGATAAAAGCAAAATATCCAAATGAGCTTCTTTTATATAGACTAGGGGATTTTTATGAACTTTTTTATGAAGATGCAGAGATTGGAGCAAGGGAATTAAACATTGTCCTTACTAAAAAAAAGGTAGGTAAAGACAAATATATTCCTATGTGTGGTATCCCATACCATTCTGCAGATAGCTATATATCAAGACTTGTAATGAAAGGCTACAAGGTAGCAATTTGTGAGCAACTTGAAGATGCTTCATCTGCAAAAGGAATAGTCAAAAGAGATGTTATTAGAGTTTTAACTCCTGGAACATTTTTTGAGAACGAAAAAATTAAAACAGGACTTCTTGCAATAGATAAAGCAGGAAAAAATAAATATGCTATAGCCTATTTAGATTTATCAACAGGTGAATTTATAGGAACTATTTTAAACAAAGATGAACTTATCTCATTTATTGGAAAATTTCAACCTAAAGAAATACTAGTAAGAAAAAATTTTGATACCCAGTTTATAAAAGAACATTTTAGAAATATATTCTTTACAGAGCTACCAGATGAATTTTTCGAAGAATATTCCAAACAACTTCTAGAGGACTTTTCTGCTATTGATATTTATTCATTTGGCTTTGATAAGGGAGAAGAACAAATAATAAGCCCTTTATCAGCAGTTTATAACTATGCGAAAACTACACAAAAAAACTTTTTACCATTTATAAAAAAACCAAAACCCCATAGAGAAGACATCTATATGAGAATAGATTATTCTGCACAAAAACATTTAGAACTTGTATATTCAAATGAAGGAAATCCATCATTGTTTTCTGTTATAAATAAAACTTTAACAGGAATGGGAAGAAGGAAACTAAGATTTTTCCTACTTCACCCGCTAAAAAGTAAAAAAGAAATATTAAAAAGACAAAATGCAGTAGAAGAACTCTTAGATAACAGTTTAAGAGAAGAAATAAAATCCATTTTAAAAGATATATTTGATATAGAAAGGCTAGTATCCAAAATTTCCTCAAATACACTTACTCCTAGAGACATGATAGCTCTACGAAACTCTCTTAAAAACGCGTTGAAGCTAAAAGAATTTACAGGAAAAGTTAAATCACCTTATTTAAAATCATTATTTAACGAAATTGGAGACTTTGAATATTTAGTAGAAAAACTAGAAAAATCTTTAGAAGATAATCCACCAATACACCTTAAAGAAGGAGGATTAATAAAAAAAGGAGTTGACCCATATTTAGACGAACTTAAAGAAATAAAAGAAAAAGGAAATCAGTTAATAAAAGAGTTTCAGGAAAGAGAAAGGGAAAAAACAGGAATAGCTAGCTTAAAAGTTGGTTTTAACAAAGTAATGGGATATTACATTGAAATAACAAAACCAAATCTACATTTAGTTCCTTCCCATTACAGAAGAAGACAAACTCTTTCAAATGCAGAAAGATTTACAACTGATGAGCTTCAACAATTGGAACAAAAGATACTGTCTGCAGATGAAAAAATAAAAGCTTTAGAATATGAAATATTTATGAAAATAAGAGAAGAAGTCGAGTTTCTATCAGAAACTATAGCAAAAACATCTCAGGCAGTAGGAGAAATAGATGCTTTAGTATCTCTGGCACAGCTTGCAATAGAAGAAGGCTGGGTAAAACCAGAAATTACAGAAGATTTTTCCCTTTACATAGAAGAAGGAATACATCCTGTAATATCCCATTATAATAAAGATTTCGTTCCAAACAGTTTATATATGGAGAAGGAAGGTTTCTTCCACATTATAACTGGTCCAAATATGGCAGGGAAAAGCACATTTATAAGGCAATCTGCAATTTTAACAATACTTGCCCATATAGGTTCATTTATTCCTGCAAAAAAAGCAAAAATTGGTGTAGTTGATGCAGTATTTACCAGAATAGGCTCTGGAGATGCTCTTGCAAAGGGATTATCCACCTTTATGGTAGAGATGCTTGAAGTTGCAAATATACTAAACAATGCTACAGAAAAAAGCTTAATAATTTTAGATGAAGTTGGAAGAGGAACAAGCACTTATGATGGATTATCTCTAGCATGGGCAATTTCTGAATATATAGTAAAAAACATTGGTGCTAAAACATTATTCGCTACCCATTATCATGAATTAACAGAGTTAGAGCAAGAAATTCCACAGGTTAAAAATTTTCATATGCATATTATTGAAGAAGGAGAAGATATAAGATTTACATATAAAGTTATGGAAGGATTTACAAATAAATCCTATGGTATTCATGTTGCGAAACTTGCAGGTATAAACAAGGAGATAATTAATAGAGCTTATGAAATCTTAGAAAAATTTGAAAGTTCGCACGACTTATCAGATATATTTGAAAAAGATGATATAAAAATATTGAGACAACCAATAAATGTAGATTATAAAAAAGAACAAAAAGCAGAAGAGTTAGAAAAATTACCATTATTTAAACAAATAGAAGAAATTGAAGAAAATTCAAAATACAAAGAAATTGTAGATGAGATAAAAAAATTAGATATTGCCAACTTAACTCCTTTACAGGCGTTAAATATATTAAATGAGCTAAAAAATAAAGCAAATAAAATTCATTAATTTATCCCTTTCTTTGCAAAAATTAAATACCCAGTGTGGGCAACCATTCTATCTTCAGGACGAAGTCTATCTGGAACAGGTTTGTAATGTCTTTCTAAAAGTTCAACTACTTCAAGTTGTAAGAATTTATGTTTTTTTAATTCATCTAAAAGTAATG
>WFXI01000173.1 GCA_015490675.1 Hydrogenothermaceae bacterium | reverse complement strand
TTTCTTTGGCTTCGTTTAGATTGTGGGCTATGTCTTGAATTCTAACTGTTTTGCCTTGCTCTACATTTGGAACTTCTTCTCTGTAAAGCTGGGCTTGTTTTGAGTTTGGTTTGTAATAAAGCATTTCAACTACTTTTACTGCTTCTTTTTTCGCTTTAAATCTTATCTGGTCATCTATTAGGTAGTTAGTTAAATCAAGCTCTTGAGTTTGAAGCTGGTTTGAAAAAACTACTACACCACTTCTTATGAAAAATCTGCAGTTGTATTTTTTTGCCAATTGTTTTAAAAACTGCTCGTAAGATTGGTTTGCTATGTCTATTCTTTCTATAAAAACATCTGGGGTTTCAACAATAGATTTTTTACTGCATTTGTTTATTATTTGCTGGACTAAATCTTTTAGATTAATGTTTTCATAGCCTTCGTTTCTAATCTTTTTGAAATTATCTAAATCTTCTAAAGACTGGGAAGTTGCTTTGACTGTAAGGATAGAACCTTTAGCTTTGCAGGTAAAATCATCTCCAACATAAAAAGTTCCAAGTGTAAATTCTTTATCGTTGTAGATAATGGAAGCTTCTACTTTTGAGTTTGTCTGGATAGCCCAGTCTTTTAAAAATCTTCTATCGTGATTAGCAAGTGTAATCTGAAGCTCATCTTTTGCTTTTTCTTCAATGCTGTCTGTATAGACTATTTCAAGTATAAAATCTGATATGTCTCTTGTGGCATCTTTATCATTTATAAAAAGCTTTATTTTTGGCTGTCTAATTTGCATTATTCTTTCCACGCTGGTTTTGGTAGTTTTTTAATTGGTTTTTCTTCTAAAATTGGGATTTTTAACCTTAAACCTGCTGGTAGTAGCGGTGAATATAAAATTTCTGGTGGAATTTCTTTTTCATTTGCCTTTTGAATGATATCAAACTTATCTGAAACTCCGTAAAACTGATAGCTTATTAAATCCCATCTGTCATCTTGTTTTGTGATATACTCAGTCCACATTTTTAACCTCTAAAAATTTTATGTTTGCAGTTATTTTTACTACCTGTCCGTTTGGAGCATATTCTGCCTGTTTTTCTATCTTTTCTATTGTGAAATTTCCTAACAGTTCTTCTCCTATCACGAGAGCTTCTGTTTCGTTATCATTCATTAAGTCAACTAATTCCTGAAAATCATAATTAGGGTCATCCGAAAAAGGCTTTGTAATGTTTATTACCATCTCAATTTCTCTTGTGGTTTGCCCTGTATCTTCAATAATTGGATAGGTGTTTATTACATTGTGTTTGACTTTTCTTCTGCCTAATCTTTCTTTAATGCTTTTTGGATTAACCCCAAAAACTTCAAAAGCTATATGTCCGTAAGCTCCAAACATTTAACAAGACCTTCTTTTCATAAGTTTTTTGTGTTTTCTAAGCCTCTTTCTTTTTTGTCTTGCTTTAATCTTTTTTAGCTTTTTTTGATAATAAGGTTTTCCTGCACTTATACCTTCAGATAAAACTTCCAAAAAGGCAGGAACTATATATTTAGGTTTACTAAACAGCATAACCAACTCCTGCAGATGTAATGTTTTTTACAGTAGAAACATCTAAAATCTGCTCCACCATAAAAACAAGCTCAATCTCAAACCTATCCTGAAAACCAGGGAATTTTTTAGCATCTTCAATGTCTTCATTATCTGTAAACAAAACAGGCTCAAGGTTTCCTTCTATGTTTATAGGTTTTATTACTGCTTGTCCTTTTACTGTGAAGTTCTCAATATTTTCATTAATCTCAGGTAGCTTATCTGTAATCTTAAAAAAATGTTGTAAAAGGGTTGAATATTTCATTGCTGAAAGTAAGAGGCTATCTTCGTTATTTGCTCCTCTAATGTTTAGCTCTACTAAAACAGGTAAGCTTGCTATGTAATAAACAGCTGTTTTGCCTTTAATTTCATTGCCATTTTGGTCGTAAACCTTTTTATATTCTTGCTTTCCAAGTTTGAATTTTTGAGGTTTTAGTCTAATTTCTTGTAATTTATAAACATTTGCAGGGTCAATTATTACTGGTAATTTTGTAAATTCTTGCAGGTTTTGCTGTAAATGTTTTAAAAATAACATCATAGACCCTCATAAAGTATATTTTCTGCAAGTTTATATAATTCATTTACC
>WFXI01000172.1 GCA_015490675.1 Hydrogenothermaceae bacterium | reverse complement strand
GTGTCCAGCAAAGCTGGTGGTCTGAGTATGGAAAAAAACTAATTTACCACATCTGTTAATCCGCTAAAATCATCTGATTCAAATATAGCCACTTTCTTTAAACCTCTTGATATCATATCTTGAAATACTTCTATCCAAAAACTTTTGTTTTCCTTCCCTTTTTTTATCCAGTATCCAAGGATTTGTTTGTATCCTTCCATATCTATTGCTACTGCAAATACTTCCTCTGGTAAAATGCCATTTTTGTATGCTTGCAAATACTAATAAACAAGGTCTAATATATCTTCCATATCTTCTTCAGAGTAAGGTAGTCCTAATTTTTTTAGAGTTTGTTTTATTTTTGCTTTTGAATATCCATTTGAAAGCAGGGCAAGTAGTAGATTTTCATATTCTTTATCAACTCATTTCCATTTTTCAGGAAGTAATGATGGATAAAATTTATTGCCGTATCTAACTCTTGGGATTTTAAGGTTTAGTTTTCCAAAGGTTAATCCTAAAGTTCTATCGTAATAACCTTTTGCATAGTTGTCTACATCTTGGTTAAGATATATCTGTCGTTCGTGTTTCATTATAGCGTTAATGATTTCTTGTATTATCATGGAAAGGGGAAGGGATTTACCTTCCTCTTTTTCTTTTTGAAGGTATCTAGCAAACTCCATTGCTATTTTTTCTAATTCAATTTCTTTTCTTTTTGCCATTTTTCTTTTACCTCCTGTTTTTATTTTTAGTTTTACACAATTTTTTTTATTACTCCCACCTAGGTTTTTTTGTGAAGAAATACGATAAAGTGGTTTATTTAGATAAAGCTGAAGCAAGAGTTTATTTAAAAATCCTTAAACAATTTGAAAGAGTAGAAAATTAGAATTAGTAAATATACTGTGATAAATTAAAAAGAAAAAAACTATAGTAATCTGGGGGGAAATAGGTGAATGTCTATACAGATTACAGCAAACTATTCTATAGAATAGAAAATGTAGTTTCATACTCATTAATTCTTATTTATGTATTAATCTTGCTGGTTTTGCATATTATATTAAGTCTAAAACAAGGGGACTTATCCTACTATATTTTTTATTTCATAGAATCTTTTATCCGCCCTGTAGCATCTGGAACATGGGTAACATATTTATTTCTATTCATATCAATATTAATAATTCTGGGTTTTTATCCAGAAACATATAAAGACTTTTTAAAATTAAAAAAACAAATAAGAGAAAGGAAATATACAATCAAAATAGAAATAAAAGATGAAATAGCAAATAAAAGAAAAATTATGCTTATACCATTTTATGAGACATTTTTCATGCCCAGATTTAGAGAAAACCCAGCACTAAACGCCGTATACATGTTTTATCCAGCAGTTTATATAATAGCTTTACTGTACATAATAATTCCAATACCAGCACTTATAGTTGAGTATTGGGAAGGGAGAGCAATAGAGATATTTTCGTTAATATACTTTTTTCTATTCAGGGTAATATCAAGGGGGATATCACTTTTACTACTATCAAAGCTGACGACAGGGCAGTTCAGAGGTTTTAAAAGATTCAGAGAAGAAGTTTTAAAGATAAGAGATATCAATGGGAGTAAACTTTTATACCTAATAACAAAGGAATAGAAAAATGATAAAAGTGGATAGGGTATTTTGGGGGACAATAGGCAGTGTAATGTTAATAATGATAATACCATTTTCTCTTTTTGGGTTTTATCTGTATTGGGTCCCTCACATACCAGAACATATATCAAAAGAAATAGGTTTTTTCGATACAGTAAATGTGGGGTTAATCAATCTAATTTTGTATGTATTAGTAGCTTTTAAGTTAATAAGACCAAAATCAAAGACAATAAAGATGTATTTGATGAGTATTATACCAATAGCTTTTTTGAATATATACCTGATAGAGTATAAGCACTTTTTGATATATTACAAACAGTATGCATATAAGATAGTTTTTCTTAAAGAAGGAAAGGAAATAAGACCTCTATTACCCAAAAGACCTGAAGAAATCTTTAAAGGTTACATAGGCGAACCTGTGCTTTTTAAAAAAGAAAAATACTGGGAAAAATATGATTATTTCCATGATGATAGATATAAAGAGAAATCATGTTATATAGAATTTTTATACCTGTATTATGGGCAAGGTATCTATTTATGCAAGTATCAAGGTGAATGGGTGTTTCTTGAGGATATGTTAACAGATGTATTTCCATCAGGTAGTTTTTTATTCAAGATAAAAAATTCAGAAGAATTTATAAAAAATTTAAAGCGTTATAACAATTAGGAGGTAAAT
>WFXI01000171.1 GCA_015490675.1 Hydrogenothermaceae bacterium | reverse complement strand
CTAAAACATTCCAGTATTTTTCTTTTCTAAGTTCGTCTAAGAGCTTATTCTTTTCTTCAATAACTGTTTTAATATCAATTTTTCCCTGTGTTAGCTTAATGCCTCTAAACGGATTTGATTTTGGAGTGTAATAGGTTCTTGCAACATCAATTAGATGTTTTGTAGGAACACAGCCCCTATTTAAACAAGTTCCACCTATAATGTCATTTTCAACAACAAGGACTTTTGCCCCAAGGTCTGAGGCTCTTATCGCAGTTGCAAATCCTGCAGAACCACCACCTAAAACTACAAGGTCATAAATATTATCTTTTGAGATATATACACTTTTTTCTTCCTCAATTAACGATGCTTCGTATCCTGCATCTTCTACGGATTTTATTATCTGGTTCAAATCTATATTTCCTTCTACTTCTGCATATCCTTGAGGAAAGTAAACTTCTGCTTTTTCAACTCCTTCCACACTTTCTATTGCCTTTTTGACAGTTTTAGTACAATGTTCACAGGTCATTCCTATGATTTTTAGTTTTATCATAACTAAATCACCTCATTTTTAATAACCTCTCTTATATCAGACAAACAGCATCTGCTAGAAAGATTTTTTATTTAAAACTCACAGCCTAAATTTTTTATTAACTTTTTTCTAACCCATTATTACTCCTTTTGCACCTTTAAAATTTTTCCTTTAAACATTCCTGATTTTTGTATTGCCTTTAATATTTCATCATTTTTAACTTTGTCTGATGTTTTCACAATAGCTTTATTATCTTCAAAAAACACCTTTGCTTTTTTTACTCCACTAATCTGCTTCAAATTCTTTTGAATTGATTTTGCACACATCTGACATCCCATACCTTCAATTTCTATAACAAATTTTTGTTCAGCTAACGAAAAAGAAACTACTGTAAGTAAACTTAAGACAATTTTCCTGAACATAATTTTCCTCCTTTTAAATTCCCTTATTTATAAAGTAAAAGGCTAAAATCATAAAGATAATTCCTGTTAACTTCTTTGCTAAAGAATAATTTCTTACAATTAGCTGTTGTATAGACTGAACATTAAATAAAAATCCAAGAATAAATATTATTAAACTTCTTCCAAGAGCATAAATAACCATAGTTAAAATGGCTAAAATTAAATTCTCTGTAGCTACAGAAAGAGCAACTGCTCCAAGTAAAAATCCTGTACAGGATGGACAAATACTGAATGTATAAACAAGACCAAGTATAAAACTACTGAAGAAACCTTTCTCCTGTGTAAATTTAAATTTAGGTAAATTTATTGATAAATTTAGAAATCCTAAAAAATTAACTCCTAAAGCTAAAAGTATTAGTCCAAGAACAATATTAAAAAGCTGAACATTAAAAAGCTCATTAATTACCATAAATCCATAATAAGCAACAACGGCAACTAAAACATGTGAAATTATAAATGCTGTAGTAAAAGCAAAAACATTTTTAAAAATTTCCATTTTAGAGTAAGCATTAGAGGCTAATATTCCAGCTACTACCGGTATAAACGGAAGAGTAGCTGGTCCTGTACTTGTTAATGCTCCAAGGAAAAATGAAACAATAATAGTTATATAAAGAGCATGTCTTTCATGAACAAAATCAAAAAGTGAAAATGTAGCAAAAATATTTTGATTTAAAAGATAAAAACCAATTAATAAAACAACAAAACCAGCTAAATATGGAATTGCAGGTATAAATTCATTAATCTTTTTAAAAGCTTCTTTGCTTAGTAAAAATGATAAAAATACAGGAATACCACTAACTATTGCAAAAACAACTGAAAAGATTAAAGGATAAAAACCTCCAAGATAAAGTCCATAACTTTCCACAAATATAAAAAATGGAAAACTACAGTAAGGAAAATTTAGACCTATAGCAATACCTGCAGGAATTTTTAAGTTTGGGAATAAAGCCTGCAAAGACAAATCAAAAGGTGCAATTTTAAATTTCTTCATCAATGGACTTCCAAAGAAAAATATACCGGCAACAACAAAATGAATAATAACAAGAGTATTTAAACTTATTTTTAACCAGAAACTAGCTAAATAAACTATAAATCCCAAAACAGTAAAAAGAAGCGTTCTAAAGAATAGAAAATAAAATAAATGAATTTTTCCTTTTTCCTTTACATTTGCCATTAAAATAGCATTCAAATTCCATGTACAAGGAGATAAAAATCCAACAAGACCAAACAATATAACCAGCGATAAAAATAAAGTTTCCATTAATTTTCTCCTAATTTTTCAAGAATTATATTTTTTAACTCCTCTTTAGAGGGAATTGTCCCTAAGTAATATAACTTTCCATTTATAACAAGAGCTGGAGAAGTATAAAGTCCAAGCTCAACAATTCTGTTTTGGTCTTCAAAAAGGTCTAATTTTTTTACCTCAATGTCTTTGCTATCTAATTCTTCTAAAACCTCATTTACTCTTTCTTTTAGACCGAAACATTTGGCACAGCTTTCACTATCAAGTATTTCTAAAACTACCTTAGCCATATTTAAAACCTCAAATTTTATTAACTAATTACATTATAGGGTCTGTAGTATAGTCCAAGGTCAAGGGGATGAGATTCTAAATATGAAAATAAAACCAGATAAATTACATAATATTTGAATTTGAAAATAAAAAATAATTCTATTTTTTGTTAAAATTGTTTAGTATTCTTATGCCTGGGGGGATTTGACTAGGCTAAATTAACAATTTCAATTCTTTATCGGAAAATAAATTTAGCATTATAAAAGAACAGAGAATCAAGGGAGGTTAGGAGGCATGTATCTATCTAGACTCATAATTTCTAATTACAGAAGTATAAAGTTTTTGGATTTAGAATTTTCTCCAACAAAAAATGTAATTATAGGACATAACAATGCTGGAAAGAGTAATATAATAAAGGCTCTCAATATTATTCTTGGAGAACAAACACCCGATTATAAAAAATATGAAAATATTTCAGAGAGAGATTTTTTTAATGGACAAGAGAATGAATTGTTTATTATTGGAGAAATTTCCAAGAAAAAAAGCTCAAGATTAAATTTTGAAATCCTAAAAAATACTTCTTCAGGAAGCAGTATAACTTTAAAAAATAGTTTAAAAGATTATTATGAAAATGACAGTTTTGATGATTTTATAGAAGAAGCTTTTGGTATAGATTTTGAAGGAAATTCTTTAAGCTGGGCATCTAATATTGACGATATAGAGGAAGGAACAAAGAAATATATTAAATTCAAGAATATAAATGATAATGAATTATATAATTTAAAAACTTTTTTGAAATCGATTGATAGATTTATTTATATTTTTAGAGCAAAAAGAAACGAAAATAACGAAATTGAAAAAGATTTTAGATTGATTTTAGTAAAAAAAGAGAAAGAGAAAGAGAAAGAAAAGTGGTATTTGTGTAATAGGGCTTTTATTAGGAATGAAATTCTAATCAGTGCAATAATTCCACCATTTAGAGACCCTGAATATCAATTAAAGCCAACTAATTGGAATTGGTTTGGAAAAATGATGAAAAGCTTTGTAAAAGAAAAGGAAATAGAGTTTCAAGAATCTAAACAAGAATCTGAAAGTCCTTTTGATGAATTAGAAAGAGCAAGGTGTATTATAAAGGAAAGTGCAAATAAAATTTTTAATGACCTAAAAGATGAAATAGAAAGAACATCTTTAATTTCTGGATTTGATGGGGCGAAATTAATTTTTTCTTTTATGGATGATGAAATAGATATCAGTAAAAATATAAAAATATATATTGATGATGGATTTACTGCCCCTATAAACGAAAAAGGAGCAGGTATTCAAAGTGCGATAGTAATAAGCTTATTTACATATTTTGTAAGAAAAAATGCAGTTTCAAATTCTTTGCTGTGCTTAGAGTAACCTGAGATTTATCTTCATCCCCATGCCTGTAGAGTGATAAACAAAAAAATAAATCATTTTATAAATGATAATGAAAACAATGTTGAACATCAGGTTATATTGACAAGTCATAACCCTGTCTTTATTAAAGATGAAAATGTTCACAATCCAAGAATTTTCAGAGTTTGGAAAGATAAAGAAAATGGAACACAAGCAAGGTATGTGGAAATAAATGAAGATTTTAAAAATCTCTTTATCAGAGAAGAAAATACTGAATTATTTTTTGCAAAAAAAGTGATAATAACAGAGGGATTCGATAAATATATATTGAAATTTTATGATTCTTTAGAAAATAACTCACAATTAGATGAGAGGAACATAAGTATTGTATCTGCTGAAGGTAAAAATGATTTTATAAACTTTATAAAAATTTGTGAAAAAATAGGAATAGATTTCTTTATTTTGGCTGATTTTGATTATTTACTAAGAGGAGATTTACTAAAAAATGAAATGAAAGATTATATAAAAAAACATTTAAAGGAAAATGAATTTAGGCAGTTAATAAAAAAATTAGAAATTATAATTAATCAAAGTTTCCCAGAAGAATTGAAAGCTAAATATAATATAACGGATTCTGTGTTGGAAAAATTAAAATATTTTAAGGATAATGCAAAACAATTATCTCATTTAGATATGAAAAAATTACCAGAAGAATTTATAAAGAACTTTAAAAACCTTATATTAAGTGTAATAGAAGACTTAAGAAAAACTAACTTTTTTATCCTTACTGGTGAAATAGAAAATACATTCAGGGATGAATATAGAAATGATATTCTTAAAGAAACAAATGAAGGTAAAAAATTTACCTTTGGATCGGTTATCAAATTAAGAAAATATTTGATAGAAGACAATAAAAACTTTTCAGATATATTTGAAGAAGAATTTTTAAATATCTTAAATGAGTTGTTTAAAAAGGTATAAATTTAACTTGCTATTGCACAAAAATTAATTTACAATAAATTTAACTTATAGGTTAAATAATGAGTAAAAAATTTTCCTTTTATGGAGAAAAGGTTTATAGGATTTTTGTGTTGGAAGAAGTTGAAAAGAAAATTGAAAGTTTAAGAGATATAAAAGGGCAAAAAAAGATATTGGATATATTAGATAGACTTCTTGAGAGAATACCGAATAGTCCTGAGCAGTGGAAAAGAATTGAAAATTGCAGAACAGCTTACGAATTGAAGCCAAAACCCTATAGATTGGGTTGTTTTTTTGATGGTGGAAGAGATATTTTAGTTGTACATTTTTGGAAAGTGCAAAGTAAAAGGAGTAAAACGAAACAACAAGATATTAAGAAAACATGTAAAAAAATTGAGGAGTTGAAAGATGAGTTTAAGAGATTTACGAGAAAAATTTAAATACGATGAAGAATACATATACTATGGTTTAATGTTTGATTTATCATATTACCTTAAACAGTTTATGCTTGAAAAAGGACTTAATAAGAAACAGCTTGCAGAAAGAATGGGAGTATCACCTGCATACATTACTAAAATTTTTAGTGGAGAAAATATTTCCCTAAAAACAGTAGCTAAAATATTGTCAGCACTAGAAGTTGATGCAGGTATAAAAATAATCGATAGAGAAAAAGTAGAGTATAAAACTGCACCAAACAGAGAACTTTTAAACCTCATGAAAGAAGGAAAAGAAGATGAAGGCAAAACTTTCTCCATTGCAGCTTAAAGACATACAGATAATAAAATTTAGTGTAGAAGAAAATCTAAAAGGTGAAAAAAAATTTAATATAGACATAGATTTTGAACCTGTTAAAGTTAATATTGATGAGAAAGAGTATGATGGTCTAGTTGTTTTCTTAAAAGTAAATGATAGGAATAGAAAAGCTAAATTAAAAGTAAAAACAGAAGTTCTAGTGGTTTTCGAATTTGAGGAAGATTTATCAAAAGAAAAAAAAGCCCAACTTTTACTATATAATGGATTATCCATCATTTATGGATTTTTAAGAGGTCTGATTTTCCAAAAGTGTTCTTATATTAAACCAACTGATAGACTTCTTCCAAGTATTAATTTATTGGATGTCATTGAAAGAAAAATAAAAAATAAAGATAAAAATTAACTACGTTCAGAACAATAAAATATCTAAGAACAACTATCTTTCTATAGAAGTTATAATAGGGCAGTGTAAAATTGAGCCTTCATTTGGACATTGATTAACTAAATCTTGCAGGATTTTTTTAATTTTTTCTAAATCTTGAATTTTTTTCTCTACATCTTTAAGTTTTTCTTCAGCAAGTTTTCTAACTTCTTTACAATCTCCCTGAGTTTCAAATCTAAGTTCTAAAAGTTCCTTTATTTCTTTTAAAGTAAAGCCAAGCTCCTTTGCTCTTTTTATAAACTTAATTCTTTTGATATCTTCTTCAGAAAAAAGCCTATACCCTGACTCTGTTCTTGGAGGTTTAGGGAGTAAACCCATCTTCTCATAATATCTTATAGTTTCAGGGTTTACTCCTGCTTTTTTTGCAAGCTGTCCACGGGTTAAGTATCTCATAAGCTTAATTATATAGTACTTTCTTTTGATGTAAAATGTATTTATCTTAATCAACTTATCAAATGAGGAAAGCCTTGAAAAAACTACTTAGTATAGAAAATTTAACTTTTTTAGGAATTGTTTTAGGTGTTTTAACAGGTATATACTTACCAGAATTTGCAATATCAATAAAATTTTTAGGGGATATATTTTTAAACCTTTTAAAAATGATTGTTATTCCTCTAATTTTTGTATCAATTTTTGTTGCCATATCTAAACTGTCATCAATTGAAGAGCTTAAAAGTGTAGGAATTAAAGCATTTTTATACTATATGACAACCACTTCTTTAGCAGTTTTAACAGGAATTATGGTTATACATATTTTTCCATTTTCTATTTCGGAAGTTCAGACATCAGAAGAAGTTAAAAATATATCTAAATTAACCTTAGAAAGTTTTATACAGAATATAATTCCTTCAAATATTTTTAAAAGCCTAGCAGAAGGGCAGGCTCTACACGCAATAGTTTTTGCAATTTTATTTTCTACAGCAGTTTTGTATATACAGTCATCTACCAAAAGAAAACTTATTGTAGATTTTTTTGATAGCCTTAATGATGCATTTTTAAAAATGGCAAAATGGATAGTAGCTTTATCTCCAGTGGGAGTTTACTCGCTAATAGGTTATGTTGTTGCAGATAAAGGTTTTGGGACAATTTTGTCCCTATGGCAATATGTTTTAGTAGTATTAATTGGAATATTCTGGCATTTTACTGTTAATCTTCCAGCTTTGGCCTATTTTATAGGTAAATTTAATCCTATTCAGTATTTTAAACAGGTTAGAGAAGCTCTCTTAATTGCATTTTCCACCTGTTCTAGTTCTGCAACTTTACCTGTTTCTATAGAAGTGGCAGAAAAAGAAGTGGGTATTCCTAAAAAGGTCGCAGGTTTTATTCTTCCTCTTGGTGCAACTGTAAATATGGATGGAACAGCTTTATATACTGCTATTGCATCAATTTTTATAGCAAATGTTTATGGAATAGACTTATCATTTACAGATGAAGTTTTAATTTTTATAACTGCTACACTTGCTTCAATAGGTGCCGCAGCAATACCAAGTGCAGGTTTAATAACAATGACTTTAATATTTTCAACAGTTGGAATACCAATAGAAGGAATAAGTCTTATTATTGCAGTAGATAGATTTTTAGATATGTTTAGAACTGCAACAAATGTCTGGGGAGACTTAATAGGAGCAAAATTAATTAGCAGGTAT
>WFXI01000170.1 GCA_015490675.1 Hydrogenothermaceae bacterium | reverse complement strand
TTCATCTTACAGGTGCTGTTCAAGGAGTAGGTTTTAGACCTTTTGTTTATAATCTTGCTAAAAAATTAAATTTGACTGGTTATGTGATAAACGATACTCATGGAGTAATTATAGAAGTAGAAGGAGACGAAGAAAACATAAATCAGTTTTTAATTTTATTACATAAAGAAAAACCTCCACTTACACATATCTTTTCACAAGAAATAGAAGAGCTACTATTGGTAAATTTCAAAACTTTTGAAATCAAAAAATCTAATATCAAAGGAAAAAAAGAAGTTTTTATTCTTCCTGATATATCAACTTGTGATGAATGTTTAAAAGAGTTAAATGACCCTAAAGATAGGAGATATAGGTATCCTTTTATAAATTGCACTAACTGTGGACCTCGCTTTACTATTATTGAAAAACTACCTTATGACAGACCAAACACGACTATGAAAAAATTCAAAATGTGCCCTGAATGTGAGAAGGAATATAAAGACCCATCAAATAGAAGATTTCATGCTCAGCCAAATGCCTGTCCAGTTTGTGGACCTTACATAACCCTTTACACATCAGATAGAAAATTTGTAAGCGAAAAAGAAGAGGCTTTTATAGACACAATAAACCTTCTTAAACAAGGTAAAATCCTTGCAATTAAAGGTATAGGAGGATTTCATTTACTCTGTGATGCTACAAATGATAAAGCTATAAAAACTCTTAGAGAAAGAAAAAAAAGAGGTGAAAAGCCCTTTGCAGTAATGTTTAAAGATATGCAGCAAATAAAAAAATATACAGAGATTACGAATTTTGAAGAAGCAATAATCTTGTCTCCAGAAAAACCTATAGTTATCGTAAAAAAGAAAGAAAATACAGATTTAAGCAAAGAAGTTGCACCAGATTTAGATAGAATTGGAGTATTTTTACCGTATTCACCTCTTCACTATTTACTTTTAGAAGACTTTGAAAAACCTTTAGTGATGACATCTGCAAACCTATCTGATGAGCCTATAGTTAAGGATAATGAAGAAGCATTTGAAAAATTATCAATATTTACAGATTACATTCTTATCCATAATAGAGATATAAAAAATAGAGTTGATGATAGCGTTGTTAGAATAATAGATAAAAAAGTATCCTTTATAAGACGCTCAAGAGGATATGCTCCACTTCCAATAAAACTACCATTTAGTTTAAACAAAAAAGTTTTAGCTGTAGGGGGACATCAGAAAAATACGATAGCTATTGGATTTGACAATAAAGCATTTTTAAGTCAGCACATTGGAGATTTAGAAACTGTGGATGCTTGTAATAATTTTGAAGAGATTATTTACTCTTTTTTTGAGTTATATGATTTTAAACCTGAATTAGTTATATCAGACTTACATCCACGATATTTTTCTACACAGTGGGCAAAAAAGTTTGCAGAAGAAAATAAGATTCCACTTATTCAAATTCAGCATCACTATACCCATGCCCTTTCTTTAATGGCAGAAAATCAGATAAAAGATGAACCTATATTTGCTGTTTGTTGGGATGGAACAGGTTATGGAGAAGACGGGAATCTATGGGGTGGGGAGTTTTTGATTAGTGATTATCAAGGATATAAAAGAGTTTCACACTTTAATTATTTTAAGCTTATAGGTGGAGAAAAGGCAGTAAAAGAACCAAGAAGAGTTGCTTTATCTATTCTATTTGAGCTTTTTGGCGAAGACTTACCAAAAATTCAAACTTTAAAAGCTTTCAAAGAAAATGAGATAACTCTTTTATACAAATCATGGAAGAAAGGATTGAATTCTCCTTTATCATCTTCAGTAGGTAGATTATTTGATGCTGTAGCCTCAATTTTAGGTATTAGACAAACATTGTCTTATGAAGGTCAGTCTGGAATGATTATGGAAAACTTTTATGATTGGGAAGTTAAAGACTATTATTCATTTGAAGTACATAAAACAATAGATTGGAAACCTATCTTCTTAGATTTAATAAACGATAATTCTAGTATTTCGACAAAAATTTCAAAATTTATAAATACTCTTGCACACATAGTTATTGAAATTTACAAAAAAGAGGGACAAGGGCTTAAGCTTGGTTTAACAGGTGGAGTATTTCAAAATAAACCTTTAACCGAAAAAATAATAAAACTTGCAAAAAATGAAGATATATTTGTCTTAACTCATTCAAAAGTCCCCCCTAATGATGGGGGATTATCTCTTGGGCAAGTTGTCAAATCTAAGTTCAAATAGGTTTAGAGTTAGCTAAAATTGAGCCCAGGCTAGTTCTGGGTCTTCTCTGAACCATCTAGGATTTGCAAGTTCTTCAAATCTAAGACCAAGTTTTTTTGCTATTGGATAAGCACGCCAAAATCCTTCTTTACCTCTAAAATCTGGGAGCCCACTATCGACTCCCATACCTGCTCCAGCTGTAATTAAAATAGCATCTGCTTCTTTGATAACCTCTCTAGCTTTTTCTATTAACTTCTCCATGCGTTTTCATCTCTAGGTTTCATAATCCACATTTGATAAAGAGATATGATAATCATTAATGCTGATGCTGTAAAGTATCCAAAACCTCCAATAATTACAAAATATGCGAAGTTAGGCCATATTTTTGTTAACCACCACGCTGTAATATCTATAAGTTGGAACGCAAAAGGTGTAAAAATTAGCACAGATTTTAATACTTTATTTATTCCTACGGCAAAAGAAAATATAAATCCTAAAAGCATAAATATAAATGCCATACCAAATAAATGTATATGGGATAGTCTTGTAAGTTGTCCTATTGTAGCTCCTGTATCTACTTTGGCAAGTTCTTTTAAAACTTCTTTCTTTGTTAAGTCAGGTATAGATGGAATAACTCCGTGACATTTTGCACAGTTATTTTGGATTATTGGTTTAACTTTTGTTTCATACTCATCATCTGGGGCTCCTTTTCTAACCCACTCTATTAGAATTGCTCTTTCTTCTGGAGATGCATACTGTTTCATTGAACCATTTAAAGCTCTTTCTAATTTTGAACCTTCTCTATTTCCATAATAACTATAAACAATGTCCTTTACTGATATTCCAAATTTCCCATCTGCCATACCGTGAGTAAGTAAAATTTGTAAACCTGCAATCATTAAACCAACACCTATAACTATCAAATATCCAGTAAATAAAACTTTTACAGGTAAAGATATTCGTGTTAGATTAAGCCAACCACCATCTATATTATTTTTATCCATTCAAACACTCCTCCCTTTGATTTACTTTTCCATTAAAAATAATTCACTCAAATATATTTACAATAGTTTTTATAAATATTTTTATTTATCTGATAAAAGTTTTCCTCCTTTTGCCCAGTTGTCCCTATCTACTTCTTCTATTACTATGTAAGTTGCTTCTGGAGGTTTGTTTGCAACTTCCTGTAAAACTTTTGTTATACCTTCTGCTATTTTTTGTTTTTGCTGCTTAGAAAGTTTTCCTGCGACTTTAACATTTACATACGGCATTTCATTCCTCCAAATTATACTGTTTTATTTTTCTATATAAGGATGATAAATCTACCTCTAAAACTTTTGCTATTTCTTTTAAGTTTTTATGTCCATACTTTTCTAGTGCCATTTTTATTGTTTCTTTTTCTGCAAGCTCTCTTACTTCTTTTAAAGGTCTTATTCCAAAACTCATAGCAACTGATTTTGGTTTTTTACCTGTTATATACTCTGGTAAATCTTCCATAGTTATTACTTTGTCACTAAATATACAAAGTCTTTCCATTAAATTTTTTAATTCTCTAACATTTCCTGGCCAAGGATATTTTAAGAATATCTTTTTTACTTCTTCAGAAATTTCTGGAACTGGCATTTTGTTTTCTATACAGGATTTTTTAAGGAAATACTCAGCAAGTAGAATAATATCTTCACCTCTTTCTCTTAATGGTGGAACTTTTATAGGAACAACAGATAATCTAAAAGCCAAGTCCTGTCTAAAATTTCCTTTCGCTATTTCTTCATCTAAACTTTTATTTGTGGCAGAAATTACTCTAATATCGACTTTTATTTTTTGATTGCTACCAAGCCTTGAGAATGTTTTTTCTTCTAATACTCTAAGTAGTTTTGCCTGTGCTCTCAGACTTAAATCTGCAACTTCATCTAAAAATAGAGTTCCTCCATCTGCTATTTCTAGTTTTCCTGCTTTTCTTGAAACTGCATTTGTAAAAGCTCCTTTTTCATATCCAAAAAGTTCTGCTTCAAAAAGCTCATCTGGTATAGCGGCACAGTTTATATCCACAAAAGGTTTATCTGCTCTATCTGAAAGATAATGGATACTTTTTGCAACTAATTCCTTTCCTGTCCCATTTTCTCCAAGTATTAAAACCCAAGCATTTGTCCTTGCCACTTTTTCTATTTGCTTTTTTAACCTTTGAATAGGTGGGCTGTTTCCTATGATTTCAATATCACTTTCTTGTTTTTGTTTTAGAAACTCAAATTCTAGCTCTTTTTTTATTTCTTCTTCAGCTTTTTCTAAAACTGCAATTATTGCTTCTGTTGAAAGTGGTTTTTCTAAAAAATCATAAGCTCCAAGTTTTAATGCCTTTACTGCAATTGGAATATTAGCGTGTCCAGAAATCATTATTACTTTGGTATGAGGTGAGTTTTTCTTAATACTTTCTATAATCTCTGTTCCTTCTCCATCTGGTAACCAAACATCTAAAAAGATTATGTCAAAATCTTTCTCTCTTAATTTTTCTTTTGTTTCTTGTAATGATGAAGCAACTTCTACAAAGTACCCTTCATCTTCTAAGATATCCCTTAAAAGTTGTTTTATGTTCTCTTCATCATCAACTACAAGTATTGATAAATTTTTACTGCCCATTTTCTACTTTTATTCTCCTTACTCTTTTTGATACTCCACACATAATTTCATAAGGAATAGTTTGTGCTAATTTTGCTACATCTGCAAATGTTATTTCTTTGTCTTTTTGTTTACCAACAATTATAACCTCATCTCCCACTTTAGCATCTATGTTTGTTAAATCAACTATTGTCATATCCATTGTAATATTTCCAATAATGTTTGCTTTTTTACCATTTATTAAAAAATAGCCTTTATTAGATAAAAGTCTTGGAAGACCATCTGCATATCCAAAGGAAACTATGCCAATTTTCATATCTTTATTAGCCTTAAAACTTCCTGTATATGAAACCTTTTCGCCTTTCTTTAGATTTTTTATAGAAATTAATTTTGATTTTACATACATTATGTTTTCTAAACTTATAGGGAATTCTTCAAAGGGTTTTTCCCCATACATTACAAGACCTATCCTAACTAAATTACAAAAATCACAGTTATAGATTAATCCTGCACTGTTTTGGCAATGTATATAATCCGGATAGATTTTCATTTGATTTAGTCTTTCTATAATTTTTTCAAATTTTTTTATCTGGTTTTGTGTATACTCTTTGTCTATATCTGCAGATGGAAAATGGGTCATTAATCCTTGAATTTTCAAATTTGATAAATAATCTACTAAGTTGTCTAGCTCTTCTTCATAAAAACCAAGTCTATTCATACCTGTATCAAATTTAAGATGAACCGTTTTATTTTTTAGCTTTTTAGCAAGCTTTAGATGATTAAAGTCCGAAACTACAGGTGTAAGGTTATATTTGTTGAAACATTCTATTTCTTCTGATAGAATCCCTCCTAAAATCAAAATATCTTTTTTTATATTATTTTCTCTTAGTATTTTTCCTTCTTCTGCTGTAGCAACAGCAAGAAATCTTACATATGGAATTTTTTCTAAAACCTTTGAAACTAAAACTGCATCGTGTCCATAGGCATCTGCTTTTACAACTGCAATAATGTCTTTATTTATAAATGTATATATTTTTTTTAAGTTTTCTTTTAATTTATTTGTGTAAATTTCTGCCCAGCTTCTTATCTTTGTTTCCCTTTTTATTTTTTTTCTTAAAATTAAAGTAATCTTACAAAAATATTACCAATATTTCCATATCTATCTTTAAATCCTTCATTTTTAATTTTTAAAATATCTCCAGATTGGACATTAAAAGGTAAACTTACTGTTAATTTTTCTCCCTTTAAGTTAAATATTGAAAATTTACCTTCTTGTTTTATTTTTTCAGTTAATTTTACCTTCGTATGAAGGTCTAATCCTTTTTTTTCAAATATAGGGTGAGGTTTTATTGAAATTTTTATGTATAAATTGCCATTTTTTCCATTATTTATTCCTTCATTTCCTTCTTCTTCAAATAAAATTGTGAAACCTTCATCAACTCCTGAAGGAATTTTTAGAGTTTTTTGTTTTTTTACTTTTATTTGTTTTTTTCCACCGCATTTCATACAAGGATTTTCTACAATAAAACCTTTTCCTTTACAGTTAATACAAGGGAGTTTTACAGATAAAATTTCTTTATGCCCGTTTCCACTACATATTCTACATTTTTCTATGGAAGAATTTTCATCTAAACCTTTTCCTTTGCAAATAGGACAGGTCTCTAGCCTAAAATACTCTAAATTTAAAGTTGTTCCGTTGAATGCTTCTTCTAAAGATATTTCTACATTTATTTTTATATCTTTTCCTTTTTTTGGTTTATCTTCTGATATTAAATTAGTTAGTAAATTTTCTACCTTTTCTAAAAATTCTGGTTTTGAATATAAAGTTTTATCATACTCTTTCCTTTTTCGAGGGTCTGAGAGAGTTTCATAGGCTTTTGTTAAGAGCTTAAAATATTCCTCCCCCTCTTTATTAACATCAGGATGATATTTTTTTGCTTTTTCTCTAAAAGCTTTTTTTATTTCTTCTTGTGTTGCGTTTCTTGAAACTCGAAGAAGTTTGTAAAAATCCATTTATGTTATATCTTCTCTTTCTTCTTCCTCTACAGGAACAGCTACGACTACTTTTGCAGGTCTTATAACTTTTCCTTTATATATATATCCTTTTTGTAAAACTTTTACTATCTGGTTTGGTTTATATTCATTTGTTTTATAAGTGTCTAAAACTTCGTGCAGATTAGGGTCAAATTCTCCTTCTGCTATGATTTCTTGTATACCATTATCTTGAAGGAATTTTACTAGCTGATAGTGTATCATTTGAACCCCTTTTGCAAGGGCTGAAATATCATCAGAAACTTTTGCACTTTCTATTGCTTTTTCAAAGTTATCAATAATATCTAAAAGACCTTTTACAACCTTTAAAAGGCCTTCGTCTTTTGCCTCTTCTTTTTCTTTAATGGTTCTAACTCTAAATCTTTCAAAATCTTGTTGTAGTGTTTGATATAATGCACTTATTTTTTTTGCTTGCTCTTCTGTTCTCTTTAGTTTTTCTTCTAGTTGCTGAACTTTTTGCTCTAAATCTTCTTTTGTTTGTTCTTTTTGTTCTTGGTTATGTTCTTCTTGAGTCTCTGTATTTTCTGCTTTTTCTTCTTCAGATTTTTCTTCTATTTCTACTTTAACTTCTTCGTTTTTATTTTGTTCTTCCATTTATTTTGTGTCCTCCATTTGTTTTTTTATAAAATCTGTATCAAAAAATATTATTTTTCAAGGGTTAAATTATAAAAATATCTCTTCTCCAAATGTTGTTAAATCAATAAACTCATCTGCTTTTTCTATTAGTTCTTTAGCAGCTGTTTGTTTAAATGCTGCAATTTCTACTTTTACTCCTTTTGTATGTAAATACTTAACTAAATCTGCAAAATCTCCATCTCCAGTTGCAAGAATTGCCACATCAACTTTTTCTGCCATTGCTATTGCATCCATTGCTATTCCCATATCCCAATCTGCCTTTATAGTTGTCCATAAATTTCCATCTTCATCAAGCCTTTTAAAAATCTTAGGCTCTTTAACTTTAACTTCGTATCCTATGTGTTTAAGGGTGTTTATAAAACCTTTCTGGTCAACACCTTGAAGTTTAATAAGATATGCTATTGCTCTTATTAAAATTCTATCGTTTAAGATTTTGTGTAAAACCTTTTCAAAATCTACTTTTCTATTAAAAGCATCCCTTGCAGAATAATAAAGATTTTGAACATCTAAAAAAACAGCTACCCTTTGGTTTTTATAAATAGGATTTTCATAAGCGTTGTGCATTAACTTCCTCAAGTTTTTCTTTTATTTAATGTAAAATTATACTATGAGGAATTTATTAGTTTTAGTAATAGTAACTACCTTTCTTATAAGTTGTTTTGATGGAAATAATTCCAATAACGATAACCAAAATGGATATGATTTTTCCATTACACCAGAAAAGACTTTCTATATACAACTTTATATAGATGATACACATCCTTTAAGAACAGATATTCCTGCTGATGTTTATGAAATAGATTTATTTGATAACTCTAAAGAAACTATTAATCAATTAAAACGACAAGGGAAAATAGTCATTTGCTATTTTAATGCTGGAGCTTATGAAAATTGGAGACCAGATAAAGACAAATTTCCACAAGAAGCCATTGGAAATCCGTTGCAAGGCTGGGAAGGAGAATACTGGCTTGATATTAGAAATGATACAGTTAGAGAAATTATGAAGCAACGATTGAATTTAGCTGTAGAAAAAGGGTGTAATGGAGTTGAAGCTGATAATGTAAATGGCTATGAAAATGACACAGGTTTTAATTTAACATACGAAGACCAGTTAAACTATAACAGATTTTTAGCAGATGAGGCTCATAAAAGAGGTTTAAGTATAGGTCTGAAGAATGATGGCAATCAGGTTGAAGATTTAGTTGATTACTTTGATTTTTCTGTTAATGAAGAGTGCCATCAATACAACGAGTGTGAGCTTTATTATCCATTTGTAGACAATGGAAAAGCTGTTTTTAATATAGAGTATGATGAAAAGTATGTAAATAATCAAACAGAATTTGAAATCTTATGCCAAATTGCAAAAAATGAAAACTTTAGAACAATTGTAGCTCCTATTAATTTAGATGGAAGTTTTGTAAAAAGTTGTGATTATGGAGAGTATTGATGGAAGTAAATCCAATTTTACTGGAGGTTTTTAAAAATAGATTTTCTTCCATTGCAGAAGAAATGGGGGTAATTCTTCAAAGAAGTTCGTTTTCTTCTAATATAAAAGAAAGAAAAGATTTTTCCTGTGCAATGTTTGACAAAGATGGAAATCTAATAGCTCAGGCAGCACATATTCCTGTTCATCTTGGTTCAATGCCTATGTCTGTTAAATCTGCTATAGAAAATGTAGAGTTTCAAGAAGGAGATATGGTTATTTTAAATGACCCGTTTAAAGGAGGAACACACCTTCCTGATATTACAATTGTTGCTCCTGTTTTTTACAAAGGAGAACTTTTATTTTATGTGGCAAATAGGGCTCACCACGCTGATATAGGTGGAGTTTCTGCTGGTTCTATGCCAATAGCAGAAAGCATTTTTCAAGAAGGTTTAATTATTCCACCTATTAAGTTAGTTAAAAATTGGGAAATAGATGAAGAGATTTTAAACTTTATAAAAAATAACACCAGAACTCCAGAAGAAAGGGAAGGTGATTTTTTAGCTCAGATTTCTGCAAATAAAACTGGAATTTTAAGACTAAATGAACTTATAGAAAAATATGGAAAGGAAAAAGTTCTTTTTTATAGTAATGCACTTTTAGACTATACAGAAACAATAATGAAAAACTTTATACAAAGTATTCCAGATGGTAAATACTCATTTGCAGATTATATAGAAGATGATGGCTTAGGGAATAAAGATATAAAAATTAGTGTTGATATAACTATAAATAAAGATAAAGTTGTAGTAGATTTTTCAAAAAGTGACAAACAAACAAAGGGAAGTGTAAATGCTGTAAGAGCTATTACTGTTTCTGCTGTATTTTATGTGTTTAGAAGCTTGATAGAAGAATATATTCCAACGAATGCAGGTGCATTAAGACCTATTGAGATTATCACTAAAAAAGGGACAATAGTTGATGCTACCTTTCCTTCTGCTGTTTCTGCTGGAAATGTTGAAACTTCACAAAGAATTGTAGATGTTTTGCTTGGTGCTTTAGCTGAAGCTATCCCTGATAAAGTTGCATCTGCTAGCCAAGGGACTATGAATAACATAACAATCGGTGGAATAAACCCTAAAACAAACCAACAATTTACTTATTATGAAACAATTGGTGGAGGAATGGGTGCATCTGCTAATACTGACGGTGAAAGTGCAGTTCAATCTCATATGACAAACACATTAAATACACCTGTGGAAGCTTTAGAATTTGAGTTTCCATTTTTAATTACTGCATATAAAATTAGAAAAAACTCTGGAGGAGATGGACTTCATAAAGGCGGGGATGGAATTATTAGAGAATATGAATTTTTAACAGATGTTGAAGTTACTGTAATATCAGAAAGAAGAAAAATTCCTCCTTATGGGCTTTTTGGTGGTAAACCTGCTCTAACAGGAAATAATATAGTTATAAAAAATGGAAAAAAACTAATAAAAGAAGGAAAATTCCAAGAAAAATTATCAAAAGGAGACAAGCTTATAATTGAAACTCCAGGTGGAGGGGGATTTGGAGAAAAGGGAATATAATATAGTAATATCTTCAAAAAAACATATTTTGTGGCTGATATATATATTAGCTGTAGTAGGTTTAATTTTGTTTGTTTTTTCTTTAAACAATTCTATTGGAGTTTTTATATCTATTTTCTTTGAACTTATTTTGATTTTCTTAATCATCAGGATGAAAGTTAAATTTTTAAATAAACAGGAAATTATTTTAAGAGATGAAAATGGAAAATTAGCATTTATATGTTGTGATAAAAAGATAGAAGTAAATGGAAATCAGTTAGATTTAGATATTAAGTCAAGGTTCCCTTTCTTTAAAATCCGAATAACAGATAGAAAATACAATCAACCTATATTAAACGAAGATGAAATTTTGTTTACAAAAGATGAACTTATAAATTTAATTTCTATATTATCAAAGTTTAAGTTGATACATAAAAATGTAGAGCTTCAAAAAATAGAAAAAAATATAAACTTTTCTTACAGACCAGAGGATAAAATCTTTATATTCAAAGGAAAAGTATACAACATTAGTGATATTAAAGATGTTAATTTAACAGGCGTGAAAAATTACACAAATGGAATGTATATGCATACAAAATGGTTCTTAAAAATTGAACTAAAAAATGGAGAAATTTTAGAAACTGAACTTTTTGGTAATGAAATAGGACAGGCTCTAAAATTAGAAAGAGATTTTTATAAAGTAGATGAAGAGTTTTTATTGACACCACATAAACCTGATTTAGGAATACCATCTGGAGTATTTTTGTTTATAGCTGGGCTAATTTTATTATTTATAGCTTCAAAACTTTCGTATACTCCAAGACAATGGGTAGGAATAATTGGACTTATACTTACCTTTTTTGGTGGACTTGGAACCATATTATATATTTTTAACGCTATTAGTTTGCTAATATTATACAAATTCCTTAAAAACAAGCTAAAAGATTAGATTTTGTCTAACACATTTTCATAGCAGTTTTTAATTTTTTGAATTTTTTCTTTTATGTTGAAAGAGAGTTTTTTATTCTCTGCTTCTTTTATTGCTTTTATTATATCTTCCTCATCACTTACCATAAAAACAAAATCTTTAAAATCTTTTAAAATTGGCTGTATTTTATAGTTATTTTTACCTACAATTATAGGAATTTCTTCTAAAAGTGCTTCTAAAGGATTGTGCCCTCCTATGTTTTCTATTGTTCCTCCGATAAAAGCTATGTTTGCATATTTATAAATAGATGATAAAACCCCTAAAGTGTCGATTAAATAAACCTTTGTATCTTCACTTACAGTTTTTGTTTTAGAAAAAGTTTCATATTTGTATCCAAAATTTTTTACTATCCTCTTTGTTTCTTCCATTCTTTCTATGTGTCTTGGTGCCAAAACTAGGATATAATCTGAAAGCTTTTTTAATACTTTTAATAGAAGTTCTTCTTCTATTTTATATGTGCTACCTGCGACTATAATTTTTTTATTAGGAAATTCTATTTTTACTTCTTTTTTATCTAAAGAAGATATATATTTTAAATCTCCACAGGTAATAATTTTACAGTTAGGGCATATATATTTAAATCTGTCCTCATCTTCTTTTGAACGGCAGGCTATTAGCGTAAAACTTTTTAATATTTTTTTATAAAAACCTTTGAAAAATTTATAAATTTTAAAAGATTTTGGAGAAATCCTTCCATTAAATAAATAAACAGGTACTTCAAGGGAAGAAATTCTAATTAAGTTATACCATAGCTCTTCTTCTAAAATTATTAAAGCTTTTGGTCTATAAATCCTTAAAAATCTTCTAACAGAAAACACAAAATCAAAAGGAACTTCCCTTATAGTTGCATCTGAATAAATTTTTTTTGCATATTGTTTTCCTCTAGGTGAAGATACTGTTATAACTATGTTAAAACCTTTATTTTTTAGATATTTATAAACAGGCTTTGCAGTATTTAACTCTCCAACACTTGCACAGTGTAGCCACACACAGTTTTCTAAACTGTCCTTGTATAAAACAAATCTTTCTAAAAATGAGAAATCTTGTTTTTTTCTAATTGCTTTTATTTTTAAAATAGGAGCTAATATTAAAAACAAGAATAAATAAATTATGTGATACATTTAGCCCTCATTCTTTGAAACAGCTGTTTTAAAGATTTCCTGATATGTAAAATTTATAGTTATAACTGCTGTCCATAAGGCAACTGCTACCATCATATACATAATTACAAGCTGATAAGAAACTGCTTCTAAAGGTTTTGCTCCTGCCAAAAGCATACCTGTTGTTATTCCTGGAATATGTATTATTCCTACTGTTTGAAGACTATTTATAGTTGGTATTAATGCAGATTTTACACTTTGCTTTTTCATAATATAAAGTGCCTGCTTCAATGTAGCACCAAGAGCAACAATATTTTCAATAATATCTATTTTACTTTTAATTTCTCCTTTAAATCTATCTACTGTTAATGTATATACATTTAAAGAGTTTCCTATAATCATTCCTCCAACTGGAATAATCTCATTTGGCTTAAATGTAATCACATTTATTGCTATTAAAGAAAACAAAACCAAAAATGAAGACAGTCCTATGGATATAGTGGCCTTTATATAACCTTTTTCTACTAAATTAACTCTTTTTTGGGCAGTCCAGCCTGCAAACAAAACCATAAAGCATAATATTAAAATTAAGCCTATAGGGTTTTCTATCTTAAATATATAATGTAAAAGGTATCCAAGAATTAAAAGTTGAATAAAAGCTCTTATAGATGAATAGACTAAATCTTTTTCTACTCCTAGCTTTTCTTTAAAAGAATAGTAAAGGGCAATCAGAATTAATATGTATGAGAGTAAGAATTTAAATTCCATCTATGACTATTTTACCTTTTTCTATAAGATTTTTTACTTCTTCTGCTGGTAAAGGCTTAGAGAATAAGTATCCTTGAAACAGGTCAACTTCCATATATTGCAGAACATAAAATTGAGATAGTGTTTCTACTCCTTCAACTACAGTTTTCATATTCATTGTTTTGGCTATTTTTATAATTGCATCTAAAACATTAATGTCTTCTTTATTTTTAACAATGTTGTCTATAAAGCTTTTATCTATTTTTAGGATGTCTATAGGAAATTTTCTAAGATATGTTAAAGATGAATACCCTGTTCCAAAATCATCTAGAGATATTTCTATCCCTAATTCCTTAACTTTACTCAATGTGCTTTTTACTTTTTCATTATCTTCTAAAAAGACATTTTCAGTAATTTCTAGGTTAAGTCTTTTTGTATCATTACCAAAAATAAAAGTTAATCTGTCTATAAAGTAATCATCTACTATGTCTAAAGGAGATACATTTACAGATACTTTTATGTTTTTGTCAGTTTCTTCTAAAAATAATTTAACTTTTTTAAAGACAAAGTCTGTAAGCTTAGTAATTAAACCTGTTTCTTCTGCTAAAGGAACAAACTCTGCAGGGGAAACAAAACCAAATTTACTAGAGTTCCATCTAATAAGAGCTTCCAGTTTAACAATATTTAAATCTTTATCAACTATAGGTTGATAAAATACCTGTAGTTCATCATTATCTTCGAATAAAACCCTTTCAAGCTCATTTTCCATTTCTACTTTTCTTTTTATATTTGCTTCTAATTCTTCGGAGAAGAATACAAACTCACTATGACCTGAAGATTTTGATAACTCTTTTGCTTTATACATTGCAATATCTGCCCGTTTTAAAAGAGATTGACAGTCCATTCCATCTCTAGGAAATTCTGCTATTCCTATACTTGCAGTTGGTCTAAAGTATATACTGTCTAGGTCTATGGGTTGCTCTAGGGTTGAAATTAACTTTTGAAGAATAAAAATAATATCTTCTTCTTTTTTAAAAGAAGAAATCACAATGGCAAATTCATCTCCTCCAAGTCTTGCAACTAAATCAGATTTTCTGAAGATTTTCTTTAGTCTTTCTCCAATTTCTTGAAGAAATTTATCTCCTGTATCGTGTCCATATTGGTCATTGATATATTTAAACTTATTTAAATCCATTAGTAAAACAAAAAACTTTCTATTTTCTCTAGATGATAAACTTACAAGTCGCTCTAACTCTTTAAGGAAACCTGTTCTGTTGTATAAACCTGTTAAGCTATCTGTTAATGCTTGTTCTTCAAGTTGTTTCTCAAGCAATTTTCTGTCAGTTAAATCAAACACCATTCCAAGACCGTAAGGCTTGTTGTTTATGAACACTGTATTTGCAATTACCATCAAGTATTTCTCTTTACCAGACTTAGTTTTAAATTTAAAGAAAAATCTATTTGCAAATCGTAATCCAGATAACCTTCTTTTTACAGCTTCAATTATCTCTTCTTTAGTTATTCCTTCAGGTTCTACATACTTTAAAAACTCTTCTACAGGTTTACCTAAAAAATCTTCTGGGTCTATTTCTAGAATATCCCTTATTTTTGAACTTACATATATAAATCGCTTATCATAAAGGTAAATTACTGCAGGTAAATTTTCTGAAATAGTTCTAAATAGTTCTTCTTGCTCTTTAATTTTAGAGATTTGTTCTTGAATTGTTAAAAAAAGTAAATTTATTTTTTCTTTTAAACTTTCAAACTCATAAGCAGGAAAATTATCCTTGATTAAAGCAGTAAAGTTTTTTTCTTCTATGGCTTTATTTAAGAAATTATTTATAGTTCTTATTGGTTCTATTACAGTTTTATGGATAACAAAACTTGTATAAGCTCCAAGTATCAAGAAAAGAATAAAAATAATAGCAATAAAAGAGAGAATAACCTCTGTTATATGTTCTTTTATAAGCCTGTGTGCAAGGACTGTAGAAAGTAATATATAGTTTCCTTTTATATCAGGTGTAAAAATTTGTATAGCAGTATCTAGAGAACTTATATTGTAATATTTAATTAAATAACCTTCTATAATTTTAGATTTATAAACTTTAGAGTTTATTATATTCTTTCCAGAAGATTTAATTACAAGTAAATAACTATCATCTAAATTATCTAAAAATGCAGAAGTTAAAACTTTGAATATGATTAAATAATTATTAGAATTAGATATTTTCTTTACTGCAACTACTAAATTTTTGTCTTTAATTTTCAGGAAAACAGGACTTTCAGATAAATTTTCTAGGTCTAAATTTTTAACCAGTGGATAAATTAAATCTTTATATATAGGAAAAACTTTTTCAACTATTAAATTTCCTTTTTTGTCTGCAACAATTATTCCATCTGCATCAAAAAGTTTTAAAGTTTCAACTTCAACTTTTTTTTTAAGCTCTTCAATAGTCTCAGAATTTGCCCAGTCAGTAGCTAAATCATTTAAATGGTCTTTATGCATATTAAGCTTTTCTAAAAAGCTTTCAATTTCAGCGTCTAGAAAGATTTCTTCTATTTTTTCAAAACTAGTAACAACATTTTCTCTAAAAGAAATAAATATAAAAATTGTCGCCAGTATAAAAGCAGATGCAAAAGTAAGTAGTAGCTTTTTCTGTAAAGAAACTTTATCCATAAAAAACCTAACTTCTTTTTTAGACTATAATAATTGTTGCTTATATTTTTATATATTTTTATGATAATTGTATGATGTTTTTTTGAGGGGGACAATATTATGTCTGTGGAAATTCTTTTTGAAGATTTTAAACCACTTGTAGAGCACCATTACCATTTTATTAAGAGATTTCAATGCCCTGATGAGTTTTGCTTAGTATTTTTAAGACCAGAAAAACAGGAACTATTTCCTAAACTAAAGGAAGTAATTAAAGAAGCTTTAAGAAGCACAGATTTATTTGCAGAAAAAGATGGAAATTTATTTTTAATTTTGCCAGGAGCTACAAAACAAGGAGTAGAATTTATAACAAAAGCTATTTATGACTTTTTCAATGGAGAAGTAATAGAGGTCTATATAGACTATCCTTATGATGCAAAAACCCCTGATGAGCTAATAGAGGCTTTAATTAAAGAAACAGAGCATAAATTTGGGTATTTGCTAGGGAAATATTTTAAATAATGAAAGAAGTCTTATACTATATAAAGAAAAACAGATTAGCTTACCTTTCTTTATATATACTTGGAATACTATATTTTTTAGCAATTTTTGCAGATTTTATCTCACCATACCCTTACGATTTACAACATAGAGATACACCTTATCATCCACCGACACAAATACATTTTATAGATAAAAATGGGCATTTTTCTTTAAGACCATTTGTTTATGAATATAAACTTGTTGACCCAGTTTTTAAAAAGTATGAGATAAACTATGAGA
>WFXI01000169.1 GCA_015490675.1 Hydrogenothermaceae bacterium | reverse complement strand
TTCATCTGGGTCTATAAATAGGGCTACTTTTATTCCCTCATTTTTAATTTCATTTATGAAATCTTTTAGATATTCTTTGTTAGAAATTACATCTAATCCGCCTTCTGTTGTAATTTCTTGTCTTTTTTCAGGAACAAGGGTAACTCTATCAACTTTTACATCTATAGCAATTCTTTTCATCTCTTCAGTAGGTGCCATCTCTAAGTTAATAGGGATTTTCGTTATAGTTGCTTTTATTCCTAGCAGATCTTCATCTTGTATATGCCTTCTATCTTCTCTCAGATGCAGAGTTATCTGGTCTGCTCCTGCTTCTTGGGCAATAAGTGCACCTTTTACAGGGTCTGGTTCAAATGTTTTCCTTGCTTCTCTTACAGTTGCTATGTGGTCAATGTTTACACCTAATCTCATATTATCCTCAAAATTTGAATTCTCTTGCCGATTAATAATTATAACAGTTTTGCAGGAGAATAAAAAAAGAGGAATAAATGAAAATATATCTATCTGCGTTTTTTTTATTAGTTTATATTATTACAAGTTTTGCATCATCATTAAATATTAAGCATTTTTCTAGTAAAGATGTAGTTTATATTTCAGATATAGATTGTTTAGAAGAAATTCCATTTATAGACCCATCATTTTTCGTTGTCCAGTTAACAGGGGTAAAAGAAATAGACTTAGAAAAGAAACAAACTAATTTATTGAAAGGTATTAATATTATAAAAACTGCAGAAGGATTAAAAATCGTATTTGAGTTAAAAAATTCAAAAGTAAAACATTTAGTAAAAAAAGATAGAAGCGGATTTAAAATAATTTTCTATGAAGGAAATATCAAGAAAAAAAACAAAAAAATCGTAAAAGTTTCCAAAAGCAATTATAAAATAAAATTAAAACCTATTAACTATTTTCAGAAAATACCGAAGAATTTTAAGTTTTCTTTAGACCCTGTTTATTACATACTTGTTTCAGACACAGCCTATAATAAGAGGCCTGTTTTAAGAAAAAAACTCATTATGATAGACCCTGGACACGGTGGAGCAGACCCGGGAGCGATAGCAAATGGTTTAGTGGAAAGTGAAATAAATTGGAAAATAGCAGTATATTTAAAGAGGATTTTAGAAAAAGATGGAAGATTTAAGGTTATTTTAACCAGAAGAAAGAATCAAACTATATCACCTTACCAAAGAAGTATAAAAGCAATGAAATATCATCCAGATTTATTTATAAGTATTCACTGTAACTCTGCACCTAATCCGCACGCAAATGGAACATACATCTATACCTTAAGTAAAAAAGGAGCAAGGAAAAAATTAACCAAATTAGTTGAAACTAGAGAAAATAGGGATAATCCTATATTTTTAAAAGAAGTCAGGGTAAGTAAAAACTGGTATGTGAATAAAATCGTTGCTGAGCTTGCAATAAATACTACAGTTGTAGAAGGTTTTAAGTTTGCCTATACACTAAAAAGAAAACTTAACTTTGTAACATCAGTAAAAGATATAGATAGTGGAAATTTTATAGTTTTAAAAAACCCAGGAATTCCATCTGTTTTGATAGAAACAGCTTTTTTAACTAACAAACACGATGCAAGGTTGTTAAAAAATGATATTTTTCTAAAAAATTTTGCAGCATCTATTTATCTTGGTATATTAGATTATTTTTATAATCAAAGCTATATTGTGGTTAAAAAATGATTTTAGCTATAGATATAGGAAACACAACTGTTGAATTTGGTTTTGTAAAAAATCAAAAGTTTATAAAAAGTTATAAGCTTTCTTCTAATCTGGATAAAACTGCAGATGATTGGCTTTTAGATTTACAGCAGATTTTTTTCGTAGAACAAACAAAGGTGGATGATTTTGTTATTTCTTCTGTAGTTCCTCAAATTGAGGATAAAATATCCTTTTCAATAAAAAAGGGTTTTAGTAAAACACCCCTCATCATTGGGAAAAATATAGATATCCCAATAAAAAATAATTATAAAAATCCTCAGGAAGTTGGGATAGATAGATTAGTTAATGCATTTGGAGCTATTTCAAAAGTGAACCCTCCTGTTATAGTAATAGACCTTGGAACAGCTATTACTTTTGATGTTGTAAATGAAAAAGGAGAATACGAAGGTGGAGCAATTTTCCCAGGAATAGATAGTAGCATAAAGACTTTGTTTTCAAAAACTTCTAAACTTCCAATGGTTTCCTTAAGTGAATCAAAAAATCCTGTTGGAAAAACTACTATAGAAAGCATCCAGTCTGGAATATTTTTCGGATATTGTAGTTTGATAGAAGGAATGGTAGATAGAATAAAAAAGCAATACAGCTATGATTTTAATATTATCTTAACAGGGGGAAATGCAAAGTTAATATCTAAAGGATTAAAAATAAGGCATATCCTAGATGAATATTTAAGTCTTGAAGGTATTTATTTGATATATAATTTTAATCGTAGTAAACTATAAGCGAAACACAATAATAATGGAGGAGATGAAAATGGAAAACTGGGTAAATTCTACTCCTGAAACAATCATTTTAGTTTTAATGCTTCTTCAGTTTATAGTTTTATGGTTAGTTTTAATGGGTGGAAATAAGGGAGAAAGCCAAGAAGCTTAATATTTTGCTCTTTTTTTGTTTTTAATAAAAAATAAGGAGATTTTTATGAGCGAAGAAAGAAAAGCGTATCCTTTTGCCCTTGTTGGTTTTTTTGTTACAGATAAGTCTATAGAAGATACATTTAGAAAGGATGTAAAACCAGAGGAAATAGAAAAAATTCAACAACTTTTAAGGGATACTATTTTTACTGAAGGTGTAGATATTGCTATAGCTCCTTTTGTAGTTCCTCCCGACCAGGTTAATGATGCTCTTAAAGAACTTGCTGATATAGTTTTTGACCCTAATGAAAAAACAGATGCATAAAGGAGTATATAAATGGTAAAGGTTGCTATATCTGGTGTTCTTGGTAGAATGGGAAGGGCAATTTCTCGAATTGCTTATGAAGATAAGGATGTAGAGCTTGTTGCTGGTATAGAAAGTCCAGATTGTGCCCATTCTCACGATACTATAGGGGAAGTTATTAACAAACCTGATTTAAAAGCTCCTATAACACCAGATTTAGCTAAAGTTATAGACCAGTTTGATGTATTAATAGATTTTGCAAATTCTACAGAAGCAGTATTATCTCATTTAAGGCTTTTAGCCTCTGATAAAAATAAAAAAGCAATGGTTATTGGAACAACAGGATTTTCAGAAGAAGAATTAAAAGAAATAAAAGAATTGTCTAAAGATTTACCAGTAGTTTTAGCTCCTAATATGAGTATAGGGGTAAACCTCCTCTTTAAGTTAGTTCAGGAAGCTGCCAGAGCCTTGAAAGATAAAGGATACGATATAGAAGTTGTAGAGATGCACCACAGATTTAAAAAAGATGCACCTTCTGGAACAGCAGTAAAAATAGTTGATATTTTGAAAGAAGAAACAGGAATAAATAAGGTTGTTTATGGAAGAAGTGGAGATTATCCAGAAGGAAGACCTTCAGATGAAATTGCTGTGTTTGCCCTTAGAGGTGGAGATGTAGTTGGAGAGCATACAGTTATCTTTGCAGGGCTTGGAGAAAGAATCGAATTAACCCATAAGGCAGGTTCGAGAGATATTTTTGCAAAAGGAGCAGTTGAGGCTGCTAAGTGGGTGAAAGATAAACCTAATGGATTATATGATATGATGGATGTATTAAATTTAAAATAATGTTAAATAAAAGGGTAAAAGATTACTTTACTATAGGTTCAGTTGGTCTTCATTTAGTTTCTGGAATAATTGTTGGACTTGCTTTAGGATATTTTTTAGACAAAGTTTTTAATACAGGCTATAAACTAACAATAATATTCTTTCTTCTTGGTATCTTGACAGGTTTTTACAATATGTATAAGGATGTTATTAAGTATGTTGATACCGAAAATAAAAAAGAAAAATGAAATTTCCCTATCCTCTTTTATAAAGATAAACTGCTAATCCTGTTAAGATTAATATAATGCCTGATAGGTAAAAAATTGGATTTAAAATACCTTTTTCCACTAGTTTTAGTAAGTAGAAATTTGTAAAAGTATAAGCAATAATAAATAAGATTATACTTCCTAGGAGAATTTCTTTTTCCTTTTCTATTCCCACAGCTAAAAAAAATGATATTATTCCAATAAAGAAAAAAGGAATTATATATCCAATTCTTTCAAATATAACTGCTATCGCTTTGTTTTTTTCATCTTTATCTTTTGAAAGTGCAAGCTTTATTAATTTTTCCAGTTTAAAATCATCGTATGTGTAGTCTTTTTTATAATTTATGTCTAGTTTTAGTTCGTATTTTTTAAATTTTAAAATAGAAAAACCATCTTTAGATGGTATCTGGATTAAACCTTTTTTTAAAATTAACATACCATTTTTTAAATATGCTTCTTCTGCGGTAATTAATCTCCCATCTTTTTTACTGAATAAAAATATATCCTTGAAAGTATTGTTTTGTTTATCTTCTACATAGATTACAGAATCTCCAGGAAATTTAAAAAAGTTTTTAGGTTGAATAGCTTCCATATAGTAGTTTCTAACACTATCTGTTATAAATTTAGCCCTTTCTCTATTTGCTTTAGGAACTAGAAAAAATGAAAAAATCACTGCAAATATTATCAAAATAATAGAAGTTTTTAGTATAAGTTTTAGTAAATATTTTTTTGAGACACCTAAGGATTTTATAGCTATTATTTCCCTACTTTCCTTTAAATGGATACCTGTAAAGAAGAATGCTAAAGTGGTAGCTATAAAATATTGGAGTTTAAGGAATGAGATGTTTATTAAAAAAAGTGAGCCTACAAATTGTAATATCCCTATATGATAAAAAACTGAAGGTAAATGCATAATTTGTGAAGATATAATAAGTATTGAAAAAAGAGAAAGTAAACCTATTTCATAAGCCAAAAATCTTTTGTATATGTATTTATCAAGAATTTTCATCTAAAAATTTTACCATTTTGAGTTTAGCTTTTTTAGATGTTCTTTATATGTTTTTGAGAAAATATGTTTTTTTCCATCTTTTGTAAAGTAGAATAAATATTCAGTTTTAGCTGGTTTTAAAGCTGCATCTAAACTTTCTTTTGAGAAATTACATATTGGAGTAGGGGGAAGACCAGAATTTTTGTAGGTATTATAGGGGGAATTAATATTTTTTAATTCTTTTATGCTTATATATTTTATTTTTAATTTTTTTGCTAGATATATTAGAGTAGCATCTATCTGTAAAGGCATATTTTTCTTCAGTCTATTATGTATTACAGATGAAATTAGATATTTGTCATTTTTTGTTTTTGCTTCTTTTTCAATAAGTGAGGCTATTATCATATAGTCATAGAAATCTTTATTTGTAAGGTGATAAGTATTAGTAAATTTTTGATAAAAAATATCAAAAAGCCTTTTAGGAGATAAACTTTTTTCCAAAAAGTATGTATCAGGAACTATAAAACCCTCAAAAGAGTCATAAATAAATCCCATAGATAAGAGTTTAAATTTATTATTGAAAAAATTTAGAAAATTCTTCTTTTTTATAACTTCTGCTTTTTCTAACTTCCCTGCTACTTTAAATAAATCGTCTCCAGGGATTATTACAACTTTAACTAAATCCTGTTTTCCTGAAGAAAGTTTTATCACTATGTCTAATAAACTACCATTTTTTTCTATTTTGTAAAAACCAGCTTTTGGTGTTCTATTGAATAATACAAAGTATAGCTTAAATATGTCTTTGCTTATTATGAGTTTTTTATCTTTTAAATCTTTAGCTATTTGTGATATAGATTTTCCTTTTTCTATGCTTATATATGTTTCTTTTTCAACAAAAGGGTATAGAATCAAAACTAAAAATATTATGGATAATAAACATATAAATAAAAAAACTTTTTTCATGATGGATTTTTGGACAAATAACTTTCTAAAATTACAACAGCAGAAATACTATCTAGTTTTTGTTTTTTCTTTTTTTTACTCTTTAAAACAGCACTTAGCCTTTCCTCAGCTATGTCTGTAGTAAATCTTTCATCTTCAAATTCTATAGGAATTTCAGGGAAATACTTTTGTAATTTTTTTGCAAAGTTTTTTGTTTTTTTTGCCTGCTGTCCTTCTTCTCCACTTAAAGTCAATGGTAAGCCTATAACTATTTTTACAGGTTTATACTGCTTTATTATTTCTTCTAAGTTTTTAAAAAAATCCTTATTATTTAAAAAAGTTCCAATAGGAGTTCCAGAAAAACCAAAGGGGTCACTTACAGCAACCCCTATTCTTTTATCTCCAACATCTAAAGCAAGTATTCTATCTTTTAGCTCTGGCAGGCTTCATCCTCACATTTAGTTGATATTCCTGCAATCTTATATAAAGGACAGAATCCAACAATTGCTGTAAGTATAAGGATAATTCCTACCCAAAAACCAATTTCAAAAATACCATCCTTTTCTAAATCTAAAAATACTAAAATTGCTCCTATTAAAACTCTAACAACAGCGTCCCATAATGCCATAGCTAGCTACCCTCCTATTTTATTAATCCAAAAACTTTAAGTAAAAGCTCCAAACTTTCTTTGTTTGTAAGTATAACCAAAGCAAATAAGAAAAACATCATTATTTTTAATACTTTTATTTCGCCTCTTACTTCCTGTCTTAAAGCTTCTATTTCTCCTTTTACTTCGCTCCTAAGTGCTTCTATTTCCCCTTTGAGCTCTTGTCTAACAGTTTCTATTTCCTGTCTAACAGTTTCTATTTCTTGTCTTACTAATAATATATCTTCTTTAGTAGCAAGTTCTTTTCTAAGTTCATCTCTAAGTTCTAGTTTCCTTTTTTTAGTTTCATCTAATACTTTTTCTTTTAGCTGATTTTCAACTTCATTAACTATTTCTATAACTTCTATAGCAGTTTCTTTACCAAGTTTTTCTACTAACTTATCAAAAAGCTTTGTAGAAATGTTTACATCCATATTTTTATACTAATGCTTCTTCTTTTGTTCCAACTACCTCGTCAGGGTGTGCAATTCTTCCTAAGACTGCAGATGCTGCAGCAACTGCTGGTCCTGCAAGGTAAACTTCAGAGTTAGGATGCCCCATTCTTCCTGTGAAGTTTCTGTTTGAAGTTGATACTGCAACTTCTCCTTCTGCAAGTATTCCCATGTGTCCTCCAAGGCAAGGGCCACAAGTAGAAGTACTTATTAAACATCCTGCATCTGCAAGAATTTCTAGTATACCTTCGTGCATTGCCTGTCTATAAACATTATCAGAAGCTGGGATTACTATACATCTTACATCAGGGTGAACTTTTCTTCCCTTTAATATTTTTGCTGCTATTCTTAAATCTGATAATCTTCCATTTGTACAAGAGCCAATAAATACCTGATTGATAGGTCTTCCTGCAACTTCCGTAACTGGTTTTACATTAGAAGGAAGGTTAGGTGCTGCAACAACTGGCTCTATTTTAGAAGCATCAAATTCATATTCACAGCAATATTTTGCATCTGGGTCAGGTTTGTATATTTTTGGTTGTCTGTTTGTTCTTCCTTTTAGCCATTCTAAAACTTTTTCATCTGCTTCCATAATTGCATTCTTTCCACCAGCTTCAATAGCCATATTTGTAATAGTTAGTCTATTTTCAACATCTAAAGCTTTGATAGCTTCTCCGTGATATTCCATTGCTTTATATAAAGCTCCATCAACTCCAATTTCCCCAATTACAGTTAAAACAAAATCTTTTCCACCTACCCATCTTTGTGGTTTTCCATAAAATGTAAATTTCATAGTTTCAGGGACTTTTAACCAAGTTTCTCCAGTTGCCCATATATATGCTAAATCAGTAGAACCAACTCCTGTTGAAAAAGCTCCTAATGCTCCATAAGTACAGGTATGTGAGTCAGCACCAATTACCAAATCTCCAGGAACAATAAACCCTTTTTCAGGTAAAACTGTGTGCATTACACCACTATCTTGACCTTCAAAGTAGTTTTTAATTCCCATTTTTTTAGCAAAATCTCTAGATATTTTTATCTGCTGAGCAGACATTATGTCTTTTGGTGGGAAAAAGTGGTCCATAACCAATGCTATTTTATCTGGGTCGTGGACTTTATCTATTCCATATTTTTCGAGCTGTTTTATAGCAAGAGGTGCAGTGATATCATTTGCTATTGCAAGGTCAACTTTAACAGTAACAAGTTCTCCAGGTTCTACATGGTCTCTTCCTGCGTGAGCTGCAATTATTTTTTCTGTTATTGTCATTCCCATTTTCTTATATCCTCCTAAACTTTATATAAAATTTTTGGAATATAAATTATATAATAAATACTACTTTATAAAATGACTATAGGCAGGTAAAGTTTTGAAATTTAGTGTAATAAGTTTAGGATGTCCTAAAAATTTAGTTGATACAGAATACATTTTAGGTAAGTTAAATGCTTATAATGCGAAATTTGTTTCTAATCCAGAGGAAGCAGATATTATATTGATAAATACTTGTGGATTTATAGAGCCAGCTAAAGAAGAATCAATAAATACTATATTAGAAGCAGTAAATTTAAAAGAAGAAGATAAGAATAAAAAAATAGTTGTAACAGGTTGTCTTGTAGAAAGATATAAAAATGAGTTACAAAAAGAAATCCCAGAGGTTGATTATTTTATAGATTTAAAACAAGAGCTAAAAATTCCAGAAAAAATAGGATTAAGCACTGTAAAATTAGAAGAAAATACATTTAGAATTTTAACCACTCCAAAACATACTGCATATTTAAAAATTTCTGAAGGATGTGACCACACTTGTTCTTTTTGTGCAATCCCAAATATTCGAGGAAAACACAAAAGTAAGCCTATTGAAGCACTTGTAGAAGAAGCTAAAATTTTGGCAGAGCAAGGGGTAAAGGAATTAAATATAGTATCCCAAGATACTAGCTCTTATGGAATTGATTTATATGGTAAACCATCCCTGTGGAATCTTATAGACAAACTAGAAAAAATAGAAGGAATAAAATGGATAAGACTTTACTACCTTTATCCTACAACTGTAAATGAAGATTTTATTAAACAGATAGCTGATAGAGAAAAAGTTGTTAATTATATAGAAATGCCTATTCAGCATATTAATGACAAAATCTTGAAAGATATGATGAGAGGTTATAGAAGAAAGAAAATAGAGCAAATTTTAGAATGGAAAGAAAAATACATTCCAGATATGGCTATAAGAACATCTGTTATTGTTGGGTATCCTGCTGAAACAGAGAAGGAATTTAGTGAGTTAGTTAAATTTATACAGAGTGCAAAATTTGACTGGCTTGGTGTATTTGAATATTCCCATGAAGAGGGGACAATAGCCTACGAAAAATGGGAAGACAAAGTTCCAAAAGAAGAAAAATTAAGAAGAAAAAATGAAATTCTAAACTTACAAGAAAAGATAACTGAAGAAAAAAATGCTTCTTTAATAGGAAAAGAAATGGAAGTTTTAATAGATGGATTTTCTGAGGAATGGGAAACTCTTCCTGTTGGTAGAACCTATAGGAGTGCTTTTGAAATAGATGGAATTGTGTACTTAGAAACTCAAGAACCTGTAAAAG
>WFXI01000168.1 GCA_015490675.1 Hydrogenothermaceae bacterium | reverse complement strand
TTTAAAAGAAACTGGACAGGATTTTGGAAAGGAAACTGGAATGATGATTATCAAATACAAACAAACATAGAGGTAAATTAACAATGGCAACATTTGTAGAAACAGGACATATAGCAATAGCAACTTCACTATTTAAAGAAACATTTTATTTAGCACTTGGCACACTGCCAAAAGACTATAAAGATAAATGGACAGTAGATCAAGAACCACCACCATTTGACCCAAAACAAAAAAGCCTAATCCTTCCAATAGGCTATAAAGTAGAAACCCTTAAAAAATTCGTCAAAGAAGATAAAAACGGAACTATAGAAGCCCTCGGCAAAAGATGGAGCATAGTAGATTACCCAACTAAAAACATCTACTTAGAATTTAAACTAGACAAAGAAGATGCAAGCTTGCAAACAATTTACCAAACAGGAATATACATAAGAACAAAACTAAAAGAAGGATTACCCCAAGGACAGCAATACTTCTTACCAGACCAGATAGAAGAAGAAGGCATACTGCTTGTTGCAGAAAATACAAGACCATATTTCAAAAACCCAGGGGAAATAAAAACATACTTTACAGTTCTGCAGTTTTAATAAGGAGGTAAACAATGGCGAACCTACAAGATTACTACAATAGATACGACAGAAAGAAAAACTGGAAAGAAATATTATTTTTATCAAAAAGAGCAGTTCAATCTGCAGAGTTTAATGAGCTACAAAAAATAATAAGAGATGACTTTAAAGCATTTGCAGAAAGCTTATACAAAGATGGAAATCTCCTTGAAGGCGGAAGTATAAAGATAGACAAAGGAATTGCCTATTTAGATGCAGGCAAAACAATCCACAAAGGCTATGTAGTAGATTTTGAAGAAGCCTCAATTAAAGTAAAACCAATAGGAACACAAACAATAGGCATAGCAGTAAAAGAAAAAATAATAACAGAGCTAGATGACCCTACTTTAAGAAATCCAGCAGTTGGAACAAAAAGCTACAACGAACCAGGAGCATACAGACTTGTTATAACTGCAAGATGGACAGATGATGAAAACCTACAGTCAGACGAGCAGTTTTACCCAGTCTACGAAATAATAGACGGCACACTCCAAACTCCTAAAAAAATAGCCCCAGAACTAGAAATAGCCCAGTCAGTAGTAAAAAGATACGATGCAGATAGTAATGGAAGCTATGTAGTAGAAGGCTTAATAGCAAACTACGAAACAGATGACCCACAAAACAAACAGCACATAATCTCTATCTCAGAAGGCAAAGCCCATGTAGAAGGAGAAGAAATAATATTCCAATACGGGCAAAAAGTAAGGGTGGACTTTGGACAAGACACAAAACAAATAATTGCAGAGCCACACACATTTGAAAAAGACGGCAATTACCCCCTTAGATACTCACCAATAGCAAAAATAAACCAAATCTTAGCAGTAAAACAAGTAACAGAAACAGTAGTTCACGGAAACTACTCAGGCTCAAAAGACAGACTAAAAAACACACCAGTATTAAAAGTCTTAGAAGTTAGACAAGGCTCAACAGTTTTTGAAGAAGGAAAAGACTACATAGTCACAGGGGATTTAATAGACTGGAGCTTAGATGGAAAAGAGCCATCTGCAGGAAGCTCTTACACTGTAGTTTACCAGTATCAAACAACAGATATAAACGCAAGCATCTCAGAAGACAGAAAATCTATTAACCTACAAGGCTTAGCAAAAGACACAACCTTTTATGTATCCTATGAATACTATGTGCCAAGAATAGACAAAATAGTTCTCCTTAAAGACGGCACACTAAAAGTATTAAAAGGAACTCCATCAGACATAAACCCACAGCCACCACAAAATACAAATGGATTATCACTTGCCACTGTAAAAGTAGTTTACGGAGAAAAGCCACAAGTTAGCCTAGACTTTGTAAAAGCCTTCAAGATGGCAGATATCCAGTGGATAGTAAAAGAGCTACAAGACCTAAAATACAATCAAGCCCAGCTAACACTGAAAGACAACGCCAGAAGCATAAAAACAAACGCAAAAGATATATTTGTAGACCCATTTGTAGACGATTCACAAAGAGACTTAGGACAAACTCAAAACGCAGTAATAGACGAAGGCACACTAAAACCAGCTATAGACTGGAAAATACTCCAGATAAGAAACACATCACCAATAACACTAGACATAGAAAAAGAAACACCACAAATACAAAACAACTCAATTAGCCAAGAACGCCTAATAAACCAGTTTGAATATGACGAGCCACCTCCAGCAAACATAAGAATATCCCCATCAGTTTACAGATTTTCAGTAGGAACTGTATGGAAAACAGGCTGGGGAAGCACCACAATACAAAGAGTATCAAACTATCCAGTTCCAAGAATAACAATACACATATCAGCAGGTAAATTTAACGCAAATGAAAATGTAAGAATAACAATTGACGGCAAAGCAATAACAACAGTATCAGCAAACAGCGAAGGCTATGTAAACACAAATGTAAAACTACCATCAGGCTTACTCACAGGAAGAAAACTTGTAGAGCTACAAGGACTTGAAACAAACATAAAAGCAAAAGCAATATTTGAAGCAATAGCCCTACAAGAAGTTAGATACAGACCACCTTGCAGCTGCTGCGGATGCTGGATATGGAGAAGAGACCCAATAGCCCAAACATTTAAAACAGATAAAGACTTTTACCTATCATCAATAGACCTACATTTTCCAAAAGCACCAAGAGGATGGATACAGCTAACAATTGTAAAAACAACAGTAGGACTACCAGACCTAAACAAAGTAGTCTACACCCAAAGATTTGAAAACCTATCAAGTGGATGGCAAAAACTAAAACTAAACACTCCAGTATTAA
>WFXI01000167.1 GCA_015490675.1 Hydrogenothermaceae bacterium | reverse complement strand
GAAGCAGATTTAGAAGACATATTTAAAGCCATAGACAAAGGCTTAGCAGTCCCTGAAGATTACTTATACCAAAGGCTAAAAATCCCCAAACCAAAGCCAACAGATAAAGTTATCACATCAATCAAACAACCATTAATGATGTCTGATACTGGAGGTGAAGAAGACCTAAATTTTTTTTAAGCAATTCTGAAGAAGATTTAAACAAAGACGCAAAATTAGTAGAAAATCACCTAAAAATCATAGAAAAAGCAAAACAAAAAACAGCAAACCTTTTAACAAAAGCCATTTCAAAAAACATAGAAAATCCTAAATTTAACAAGAAAGAAATTGAAGAATACACAGACCATTTATATAAATCCTTCCTCTTATCCTTCCTAACAGGCTACTACCACGCCCAAAAACTAACAGGACAAATAAACCTATCAGATAACTTCAAAATGAAATTTGAAGAAGCAATAGACTATCTAAAATCAATGATACCAATGAAAAAAGAAGAATTTAATAAACTATCAGCCCACTTAAAATACAGAGCCTTCACAATTGCAAAAGTATCATCAGAAGATTTAATAAACAAAGTAAAACAAATCTACACAAAAGCTCTTGAAGAAGGAAAAACAAAAGCAGAGTCTCTGCAGGAAGTTCATAAAATCCTACCAAACCTAACAGCAAATCATTTATCAACACATTACAATAACAATGTAATGATAGCTTATAATGCAGGTAGAATAAGACACTTTAAAGAAAGTAGTGCAGTCCAATACCTAATGTATAACGCAATATTAGACGGACACACCACAAACCTATGCCGAAAACTCCACGGCACAGTAAAGCCAAAAGATGACCCATTTTGGGACAAATTCTATCCCCCAAACCATCACAATTGCTATTCAGAAGATACAGAGGTTTTAACCCTTGAAGGCTGGAAATCATTTAAAGAAGTTAAAGGAAATGAAATATTCGCTTCGATTAATCCCGACACTCACGAAATAGAATATGTTCCTGCCTGCAGAAAAATAGCTTATCCATACAAAGGAAAAATGATTCATCTAAAAGCTCCCAATTTTGATTTACTGGTTACTCCAGACCATAACATGGCATATATATCTTCATGGAAATACAAATACCGTAAGAAAAAAGGAAAAATTCCAAAAATAGAATTAAGGGAAGCACGAACTCTTGCAGATAGCGATGTAATTCCAAGAACAGGAAACTGGAAAGGTATAGAAAAAGAAACCATACAAATAGGAAACTTAGAATTTGATACTTATTACTTTATGAAATTTATGGGATGGTATCTTTCAGAAGGTTCTATAACTAAAAAATCAAAAAATCATTGGCAAATAAAAATTTCCCAAGAAAAGGATGAATATATTCCAGAGATTTTAGATACTTGCAATTCCTTATTTAAGAACCTATTCAACATTCATAAATGGACAGGAGGTATTTTTATAACTGGTTCTGACAAAAGTTTCTACGAATATTTGAAAAAATTAGGTAAAAGTTATGAAAAGTATATTCCTGCTGAGCTCAAGCAACTGTCTCCAAAATATTTAAGAGCATTACTCGATACTTATATAAAAGGAGATGGAACTACATATAACACGCAAAAAATTAATTCAAAAAAAGGTAATAAATGGGAAGCTAACTTTTCTGACTATAAAATTTATTTCACTTCAAGCAAGAAACTTGCAGATGATATAAGTGAATTAATACTTAAGTGTGGGAAATTACCTTCTATAAAATTACCCTCTGGTGGGGAAGAAGTTAAATTTAAAAACGGGATATACAAAATTAAACATCCAGTTTGGATAATTGCAGAATTAAACAGCAAAAATTTCCATATAAGAAAAAGAGATAGAAATAAAGCAAAAACAGGACAGAAGAGAAACTATTTTGAAATAGATTATGAGGGATATGTCTATTGTGTAGAATTAGAAAAAAATCACATTTTATATGTTAGACGGAATGGAAAATGTTGCTGGAGTGGTAATTGCCGTTCCGTAGTATATCCAGTTCACAAAAACCAGCTCGGCAAAAAAATATCCTATATAGAAGCAGATGAAGAGACAGGAAAGCTCCGCAGAAAAGAAATTAAAATAAAACCTTCAAAATTAAATCCTAAAACAATACTAAAAGACAAAATTTTATCCCAAGAATTCCAATTTAGAGGAAACCCAGAAAAAGCAATTTATGAAATACCAGACAGCCTAATAGACAGAGCTATAAAATACGGAATAATAGAAGACTTAATAAAAACCGCCAAAAACTACTTTTGCAAAATCAAACTATCTACAGAAGGCGAATGTGAAAAAAATATAAGGAAAATCTTTGTAAAATCAAAAGAAAGCTTTGAAGATTTTATTCAAGAAGTATTATCTTTAAACTTCAAACCAAAAGGGAGATTAAAACCTATAGGATGGTTATCAAAAGATTTAAGGGAACTCATAAAACAAAAAGGATTAAATCCAAAGACACCACTTATAGTAATAAATGATAAAAGAATTATTCATAGCATAAGAGATGTAAAAGCTATAAGAGGCTCATCCTTAAGTGTTAAAGAGATTAAAAATCTACCAGATATATTAGAAAACCCAGAGGCAGTTATTTTTGATAAGATTCATCAGAACATAATTTATGTATCCTCAAGCTTAGAAGATCCAAAAAAGAATAAAATCATAGTAGAGATTAATTACAAACTTAAAAAGTTAAAGAAACTTATAAAACAGGAGCCAGAATTCAAGGATATATTGGAAATTTATGAGGAACTGGAGAATATAGATAGTATAAATTTAATCAAAACGTTAGGAAAGGTTGAAAAAAGGCAGATAATCAAACATATCAATGCAAACGAATATGAGATAATAAGAGGAAAAATCCACTGATGAAGTGGAGGGACGGCTACTTCCCCTCATACCGGCATCGGCTTAACCGAAGCCGCCGCTGGCAACGCCGATTTTCCAGCTGTCACTTCACCAGTGGACTAATTAAAATTTAAGCCTTTTTACCAAGAAATGCAAGTTTATTTGTCTGAAAATTTCTCGTTTTTTTTGAGAATTTTCTGAAAAATCGCAAAAAAGTTTAGAAATTTTTGCTAAAAATTTCTAATTTATTTTGAGATTTTTCGTTTACGTTTCTTTACATTTTTTTACATTTTCTTACTTTTCTAATTTATTTTGCAACTAATTCTAATTTTTTTTGCAATGTTATAAATTTTTTCATTAATAAACACGGGTCAAATAACTATTAAAGATTTTGATAAAGACCTGAACTATGCTTACTTAAATGAAGTCGGGAGGAAAAAGTTTCTAAAAGCCTATGAAGAAAGACTTGCCAAGACTGTGAGACACAGGAAGTTAAAAAGAAAAGTCTCTTACAGGCAACTGATAAGGTTAGAGAGTTATAAGTTAATAAAACATTTAATAGGCGATGAGGACTACAAACCATTTAAAGCATGGTGGTGAAATGTTTGTAATAGTTACTTACGATATAACAGATGATAAAAGATTAAATAAAGTAAGAAAAATTTTAAAGAAGTATCTTTATTGGAAACAGCTATCTACCTTTGAAGGAGAAATTTCTGAAGGAAAACTTGCACAATGTATGGCAGAAGTAGATGAAGTTATAAACCCCGCTGAAGACAGTATTTATGTTTATGAAGTAAAAAAT
>WFXI01000166.1 GCA_015490675.1 Hydrogenothermaceae bacterium | reverse complement strand
AGCATATATACCAAAGAGGTAAAAAATTTAGGAAAAGATAGTAAAGTAAGTTTAAAATTCGAGCTTAGAGATTTAGATATAGAAAATACAGGAACCATAAAGTATTTAAAAAAGTTAGATGAAAATTTGTATAAAATCGGTATTGAGTTTTTTCACAATGAGAAAATAGAAGAAGTTATAAGTGAATATGTAGTTAGAAGACAGTTTGAAATAATCAAAGAGTTGAGAATATAGGTTCTAATACAAAAAATGACCGTTTTTTATATCAAAATACTTAAATGAAAATTTATATATTTTTAATAAGCATGTTTTATAGATAAATTTTAAATTTTACATTTTCTATAACAATTATGTCCCTGTGGTAAAATTTAATCCAGATTTTCTATTTAGGATAAATAAATGGCAGAATTTGACAAAACTTTAAGAGATTTAATCCAGAACATACCTCAAAAATTTGTGAGTATTTTAACAGGAAAGAAAGGAATAAAAATACTTGATAACACTTTCCCTTCTACTAAAGAAAGAGTAGCAGATTTAGTTTTAGAATTAGAAGATGGTTCTATTTTTCACCTGGAGCTTCAAACACAAAACGATAAAAATATGCCTTTTAGGATGCTTGAGTATTATTTGCTATTGAAACAAAGATATCCAAATAAACCTATTAAACAAATGGTTTTATATGTAGGAGATGGAAAGCCTAACATGAAAGATACTTTAGAGATAGATAATCTAAAATTTACATATCAGTTGAAGGACATAAAAAAGATAGAGTGTAAAGAACTGTTAGAGAGTAGCAGTTTAGAGGATAAGATATTGGCAGTTTTATGTAAGGTTGATGATTTTGAAAGGTATATATATTTGTTGTCGGAGGAACTTGCTAAATTGCCAGAAAAACGAAGGAATGATTATATAGCAAAGTTGTTGATAACATTGAATTATAGACATAAATTGAAAGAGAAGCTAATCTTAATTATGGAGGAAAAAGGTATGCCTTTGACTATAACAGAAGAAATGATTAGAAATGACCCTTTTTTTAAAAAGGCTAAAAAAGAAGATATTTTAAATTTATACAAAGAGCTAAATTTAGAGCCTGAAAAAATAGCTAAAATTTTAAAAGTTCCTGTGGATTTCGTTGAAAAAGTAATTAGAGAAAAAGAAAAAACTTAAATACGAGGAAAGATATATGCCTTTGATTATAACAGAAGAAATGATTAGAAATGACCCTTTTTTCAAAAAGGCTAAAAAAGAAGATATTAAAAAACTTTACCAAAAGTTAAAACTAGGTCCACAGCAAATAGCTGAAGTTTTAGATTTACCAATTGAATTTGTAGAAAAAGTAATAAAAGAAACTAATCCAGAAAAAGAATAAAAAAATAGTTTTTATCAAATGCCAAAAACATACGCATACATAAGAGTATCAACAGACAAACAAGACTTGGAGAATCAAAAATTTGCAATACTTCAGTATGCAAATAATAAAAAACTAGGAAATGTGGAGTTTATTGAAGAAGCTGTAAGTGGTCGTATATCTTGGAAAAACAGAAAACTAAAAGACCTTATTGATAATCTACAATCAGGAGATAATCTAATAGTTGCTGAGTTATCCAGACTTGGCAGGTCAATGCTTGAAATAATGGAGCTTCTATCAATTCTTTTAAGAAAAGGTGTAAATATTTATGTAGTGAAGGGCAATTATGAATTAAAAGATGATATACAAAGCAAGGTCCTTACCTTTGCTTTTAGCCTTGCATCAGAAATAGAAAGAGAACTAATAAGCCAAAGAACAAAAGAAGCTCTAGCAAAAAGAAAATCAGAAGGTAAGAATCTGGGTAGACCTAAGGGGTCATACAGCTCTAAACTTGATGATAAAAAAGAGTATATAAAAGAACTTCTAGATAAAGGTGTATCAATGGCTAGTATAGCTAAAATTTTGGGGGTTCATTATCATACGGTTAGAAATTATATAAAAAGGCGTAATCTTAAGTAGTCTTTCTTATGAATCTATACAAATCTATACATTTTGCTATACAAAAATAGCATTTGCTATATACCTATATAGCACCATATAGTAATGTATATAAAATTGTATAGATTTGTATAGTAGAGGGGATGATTATGACAAAGAAACAATTAAATATTCGTGTAGAGGAAAGTATTCTGAAAAAACTAGAAGAGCTGTCAATACAGACAGGAAAGACAAAAACCCAACTTATAGAAGATGCTATACAGTTGCTATATACTCAAGAAAATCAGAATAATAGCCAATTAGAAGTATTGTCTAAACAAAATGAGCAATTGCAACTTGCATTGAGTTCATTGAAAACAATAATAGATGAAAAAGAAAAAAGTTTTAAGGAACTAAAACAAACTTTTTCTATGATAATTCAAGAAAAAGAAAATACCATTAAAGAAAAAGATGCAAGGATAAAGGATTTACAAGAAATGATAGAAACTTTAAAAAATATTCAAAAGAGTAACAAGAAAAAATGGTGGAATTTTTGGAAATAAAGTAATAATATTATGAGATGTATAAATTATTTGTGTATAGTGTAAATATATATATAAATTTTAACTATCAATAAATTTACTTCCCTAAAGGAGACATAGCAATGAGAACTCTTGATAGAAAAATTAGAAAAAACATAGTTCTTTCGGCAAGTATAGAAAAAGAACTAAAAGAAATGGCTGAGTATTATAAAAAGCCTCAAAGTGTTTTAATCGAAGAACTTTTAAGAGAAAAATTAAAAGAATATAAAAAGATGAAAAGAAAAAAAGCTTTTGAGAGGATTGTTAAAAGAGCAAAATATTATGCAGGAATTACAGAAAATAAAACATTTCAAGAGTTAAAAGAGGAAATGGGAAGTGAATATTAAGAAAGTTTTCGTAGATGTAAATGTAATTATTGATACCTTTGATGAATCAAGAAAAGAACATAATACATCTACAAAAGCAATTGAATATCTTTTGTCTAAAGGAGAAATAGAACTGTATACTAGTTGTGATTTAATAACGACAGTTTATTATGTGTTAAAAAAGAAGTCTGGGAAAGAATCGATATACGATATAGAAAGTGCACTAGATATATACAACCTTATTCCATTTTCTAATTATGAAATTAAAGAAGCAATAAATTTAATGCAGAAAAACAAAAACTTTAAAGATTTAGAAGATACATTACAGTATGTATTAGCTAAAAAAGAAGGATGCGATTTAATTTTGTCAAATGATAAAGAATTTTATTCTCCTGATATACAGATATTTACTACTTTACAATTTGTTGAAAAATTTAAAAGTGAATAATTTACAAACTTTGGAATATTAAAATTGCACTAATATCATAGAGGTAAGAAATAACAGTAATTTGCTAAGAGTAATTTTTTTTGTTATTATTTCAAGAGTTGGAAAATGAATATGAAAAATTGAAGGGTGGGTGCTGGCAACACCCCCCAAACAACACAAAAAACTACAAAATCGCTAAATTGATTGGCGAGTAAGCATTAATAATTTAACACCAAAGTTAAAATAAAACAAGTCGTTAGACGGGGGAAGTTGCCAGTGCCCTCCAAAAAAGGAGGGTAAGATGGCAACAAAAGCTATAATAGAGAAAACAAAATACGGAAGAAGATTAAAAGAAAGAATACCAACGAACTATCCCTTCTTTCTTAGAGACGATAAACAATCAGCACCAGACACATATAAAGAAGACTACAACTACTGTCTAATCCTAGTGGACTCACAGACCAAAAAACCAATAGACATAAGAATAGTAAAAACCACAACAACCCTTGAAACTTTTATAAAAGACAAACACGGTAGACACAATCTAGACATACTATTCCACCCTAACCCAGTAAAATTAACTGGAGACTTTTGGAAAGCATACAGGCAAGCCCAAAATGGGGCAGAAAGACTAAAGCTATTTACAGAACAAAAAGTATTAACCGACACCAATATGCTTTTTATAGACACAATCACCATAGATATAGACAGCCCTATAGAGCAGTCAATACAAGCCTTAAATGAGCTGGTCAAAGAACTAGACATACCAACCGATATATTAGAAATAAGAAAAACAAAAAGTGGCAACCTTAGATTTAGTTTTTCAATACAGCCAGTAAAGCCAAACACTTTAAACAAGAACGGCAAAACAAACCTAGAAAATGTAAAAGAATTTGTAAGCATAATAAACAATTACTTTAGAAACAAAGGCTTAAAAGCAGATGATAGCTTCAAAAGAATAAACCACCCAGTATGGATAACAAAACCAGAACAGTTAATATTTGAAGCTACAGAAGAAATAAACTTTTATAATTTATATAGGAGAGCTAAAGACCTAAATAAAAATCTAAAAACAGAAAATAAGGAAAAGCAAAAAAGAAAAGAGCAGAAATCAAAAAGGAGGTTGGTATACTTGCCAGCCTTTATGGCAAATAAATTTAGGTATATAGAGCGTCAAACAACTTTAGAAAAAGCAGTAGAAACCCTAGCCAGAAGAAACAAAAAAGGCAGATACATACACCTATTACAACCAGTAGCGGGATGGTGTAAGTACCTAGGATTAAGCTATCAAGAGTATTATTCTCTAGTATATCCATATGCAAGTGATAAAAAAGAAGACATAGAGAAAGCCTGGAAATATGCAAAACCACTAGAATTTAAGGAATATACCCAAGAGAGGAAATACGATTTAGTAGAGTATGCAGAACGGGCAATAGATTACTTAAGAGAAAATGGAGCAACAGAAAGACAAGTATTATTAAAAGAGGTATTCGATGGGCAAAAATGGTTAGAGCAATTAATAATGCAAGAGCTAAAAGAACAAGGACTAATAAAAGAATGGTTTGAAAAAAATCCAGCAGGAGTAGGAAGACCTATAAAGGTTTATAAAGTTATTGAAAATAAAGGGTTAGAAAAGAGAAAACAGCAAAATATTGATAATACTAGCTTAAAGCCAGACTTCCTTTCTAGTACTTATAAAATGAGATTTAGCCAAACAAATACTTTTCTCTTTAGAGAGTATACTGGTGGTGGTTGGTTATTAAATATTCCCCTTACCCATTTTTCTTTTTCTTCCCCTCAATTTCCTCTGATTTTTTCAATTTTTTATAAATTCTTTTTGAAATTTGTTCCTTGCTTTGCCCCCCTTTGTCCAGTTGATTATTTTGATACTAGTTGAGTTTATAATTTCCCTTTTTCCCTTTGTTAGGTTGTTATTAGGTTAAAATACAGGTGAGGAGGTTTTGAAGGTAGCAGGAAACAACAAAGTTGATAAGTCTCAAGGCAAAGGTGGAGGAACAAGGATAGTAGATACTTATTTAATGAGCCTGGACAGGCAATCAGTAGAGCTACATATAGCCTATGGGAATACGGTTTTAAAGATGGAAGGCACAATAAAGTCAAAGGCTAGATATGATGTGATTTTAGAATTTACCGATGATGACGGAAATTTACAAAAGTTAGTTATAAATAAAGCATATATAGTAATGGCAAGACCACTACCAAACCTAAAAAATCAATCCTCCCAGTAGAGCTTTTTAGCAAACTTTTTATAAACCTCTACAGCTTCCTTTTTCTTTAGATGGTAAATAGAAGTAAGCCCCTCAATAATCCACCTTCTAGCCTTGTGCTGTATAGCCTTTTCCTGCTCATTAGTCATAAAAGAGTTTTCCTTTAACCTTTTAATATATCTCATAATACGGTTGACCTTTCCAAACCAAATACGCCTATAAGGATACTTAGTGTGTGTGGTTTTGTGAAGCTCCCTAATTAAGAACTTAAGGTATTTTTTATTAGGTTGTATAACAGCCCTTTTAAGTTTTTCATCATAACGAATAGTGTAAAGCTCCAGTTTGATTGCTTGATTAAGATGTTTGAGGTTTTTTTTGATGAAATGATGATTTTCTTTTGGAGAATTTTTAAGAGCTTCCTCAAGAGCTTCCTTTTTAGTCTGATGTTTAAACAAGTATAAGACCCCATCAATTAAAGGAACAGCAACAATATTTTTAGTAGGTTTAATGATATAACCATCTTTTGAGAGTAAACCATAACGATAGTTATT
>WFXI01000165.1 GCA_015490675.1 Hydrogenothermaceae bacterium | reverse complement strand
TAACAGGAGTGATTTTAGAAAAATCTGATATAGATGCATTCTTATCAGATATTTTAAAAGATGAAAATTATAAAACTTTTGAAGATGTAAAAGAAGAAATAGAAAAATAAATTGAAACAGAGATTAGATAAATACTTAGTAGAACAAAAACTTGTAGAGAGTAGAGAAAAAGCAACAGAGTTAATAAGGTTAGGATTTATAAAAGTAAATAGTAAAACCATAAAAAAACCTTCTTTTAAGGTTTCTAATGAAGACAGCATTACAATTGAAAAGCAATTCCCATATGTTTCAAGGGCTGGTTTAAAACTAGAAAGAGCCTTAAAAATTTTTAACCTATCACCAAGGGATAAAGTTTGTTTGGATATTGGAGCATCTACAGGAGGTTTTACTGACTGTTTACTGAAATTTGGAGCAAAAAAGGTTTATGCAGTAGATAGTGGCACTAACCAGCTTCACCAAACTTTAAGAAATAATCCAAAAGTTATCTCTATGGAGCAAACAAATGCTAGGTATTTAACTAAAGAGCAAATTCCTGAGGATATAGAATTTTTAGTTTGCGATGTTTCTTTTATTTCTGTATTAAAAATACTTCCCAATATAAAAAATTTATTAAAACAAGATTTTGAAGGAGTTATTTTAATAAAGCCTCAATTTGAACTATCTAAAGAAAAATTAAAAAAAGGAGTGGTGAGGAAAAAAGAATTTCATATAGAAGCTATAGAAAAAGTATTAAATGGTTTAAAAGAAGCAGGTTTTGGAATTTGTAATTTAGATTTTTCTATGCCTTTTGGGACAGATGGAAATATTGAATTTATAGCTCATATAAACTTTTCTGAAAATTTTATAAAAAGTGATACAATTAAATCTATAGTAGATAAAGCTCACGAAAAGTATAACGAGGAAAAAAATGGAAGTTCTAGATTATCATAAACTAAAAATATTTAAAACTGTAGCAGACTTAAAAAGTTTTTCAAAAGCTGCAGAAGTTTTATTTTTAACTCAACCGACGGTAACCTTACAGGTGAAAAAACTAGAAAATTATCTTGGAGTAACCCTTTTAAAAAGAGATAAATCTGGAATTTCTTTAACAGAAGAAGGAAAACTGCTATACGAATATGCATCTAAGATTATTGAAGATTACATTCAAATGGAAGAAGCTTTATCTTCTATAAAAAAAGATTTTTCAAAAATACTTGTAATTGGAGCAAGTTCTACAATAGGAGAGTTTTTACTTCCAAAATTCCTACCTTTTTTCTTAAAAGAACAGCAAAACTTAAAATTAAATTTATTTATTGGAAACTCAAAAGCAGTAGAAGAAGGAATTTTATCTAAAAACTTTTATATTGGACTTGTTGAAGATGAAATTTCTTCTAATAAAATATCTGCAACAGCGTTTTACGAAGATGAAATTGTTTTAATTGCAAATGCAAATTGTGATATTCCAGAAGAGATAGAAATAGACCAGATAAAAAATTATGAATTTATCTTTAGAGAAAAAGGTTCAGGAACAAGAAATATTGTAGAAACAGCTTTAAGAAAACAAGGAATAGAAATAAGACCGAATATAGAAATCAGTAGTAGCAAAGCAATTGCAAGAATGGTAGCAAACTCTAGATATTTAGCCTTTGTTTCAAAACTTGTTATAGAAAACGAGTTAAAGCTTGGTAATTTAAAAATTGTAAAAATTAAAGACTTTGAAATAAAGAGAAAGTTTTCTTACATAACTCAAAAAAATATAAGACTGCCTTCTACAGAAAGAAACTTTATAAATAAACTCTTTGAATTCAAGTTTTAAATAACACCACTTTTTAATATATCGTGTAAATGAACAAGTCCTATTACTTTGTTATTTTCTACAACTGGTAAAACTGTAATATTATGTCTTTCCATTATTTCTAAGGCTTCAATTACTAGCATATCTTTGGTTATAGATTTTGGAGACTTTGTCATTGCATCTTTGCATAAACTTTTATCTATACTGCCACCGTTTTTTATAAATCTTCTTAAATCACCATCTGTAATAATACCTTCTATTTTGTTTTCCTGATTTACAGCTATAGCACAACCAAAACCCTTTTCAGACATAACTATTACTGTTTCATTTAAAGGTGTATCTGGACTGACAAGAGGAAGTTCTTCATCTTTGTGCATTATTTCGTTTACTTTCATAAGTTTTTTTCCAAGGGAGCCACCAGGGTGAAAAATTGCAAAGTCTCTTTCTGTAAATCCCCTTTGTTTAAGTAAAGCAATGGCAAGGGCATCACCAAGGGCTAATGTTGCAGTTGATGAAGAAGTGGGAGCTAAATTTAATGGACAGGCTTCTTTTTTTACATTTAAAAATAAATGAATATCACTTTCTTTTGCCAGTTTTGATTTTGGGTTGTTAGTTATTGCAATAATTGGATTTCCCCACCTTTTTATAGTTGGGATAATAGCAAGAAGTTCTGGAGTTTCGCCGCTGTTTGATATTGCAATTATAGTATCTTCCTTAGAAATCATTCCTAAATCACCGTGAATTGCTTCTGCTGGATGTAAGAAAAAAGAAGGAGTTCCAGTTGATGCTAAAGTTGCAGATATTTTTTTACCTATTAAACCAGATTTTCCCATTCCAGTAACGATAACTTTACCTTTTGTATTGAGTATAAGATTTACTGCTTTTTCAAAATTTTCATCTATAGCTTCTTTTAAGTTTTTTAGAGCTTCTATTTCTTCCTGAATAGCATTTTTACCTATTTCTATAACTTCAGATTGCATTTACACCTCATTTCCTTCATCTGTATTTACTAAGTTGCTAGCTGGACATCCACCACAACTTCCACAGGCACTTTGTCTATTTATTCCAAGTTTATCAAGATAATCAAAAGAATATTCTAAAGTTGTTCCATCTTCATCTGTAAAATATATAACTTCTCTGATAAAGTCATATCCTTTTACACACAACTTTTTACCTTCTATCTCAACTAAACTATCTATTTCTGGTAAATCTTTTCTAATTGAATAGTTTTCCCTTTCAAATGCGAGGCAACACATTAATCTTCCACATATACCTGTAAACTTTGTAGGTGTTGGAGGAAGATTTTGTTCTTCTAACATTTCTACATTTACAGGTTCAAATTTATCTAAAAATAAAGAACAACAACATTGTTGTCCACAAACACCTATAGCACCTGCAATTTGAACACCATCTCTAACACCAACCTGTCTCATTTCAATTCTAATTTTTAACCTTTTGGCCAAGTCTCTAACAAGTTGTCTAAAATCCACCCTTCCTTCTGCTGTGTAGTAGAAAATAATTTTGTTTCTATCTAGAGGAATATAAGCCTTTAAAAGGTTCATTTTTAAACCTAAATTTTCTGCAAGCTCTTTGCAAACTTCAAGGGCTTTTTCTGCTTCATCTTCGTATCTGTCAAAAATTAAGATGTCATTTTTCGTTGCCTTTCTTACAAATTGATATTTTCCTTCTGTTTCTTCTGTTGGAACGGCATTTCCAAGGGTTAAAACCAGTTCTTCTCCTTTCTCTGATTTTATTACTATAAAATCACCTTTCTTTAAATATGCAGGAGCCTCTTGAAGTTCATCAAATTTATTTGTATCTAAAAACCGTATTCTGACAGTCTTTGTCTTAGGTTTTTCTATGTTAACCATAATTATTCTCCATTTTAGGTTTTTAAGTTAAAGTATAGCCCTTCGAAAACTAACTTTTTCTTTACGCTTTTTTCTAAAGCAGTTTTTGCCTTTTTTAACTCATCAATAAATTTTTCGTATATATTAAGCTTTATTAAACCTTTTAGCAAAGATTTTTCTAGCATAATACTTATTATATCTAATATGAGAATTATTTCTTTAATTTCTAGTTTTTCAATGTTTTCTGCAAGGGTAATTATTCCCTCTGGATGTAAATCTTGATTTGCTATCAAATTGTAAAAATCTTTAGCATATTTATATATTTGTTCATTATTTAAAATTGCAACTGGAATTTCTAAACTTCCTTCAGATAAAACTGCAAGTTTTTTAGCTTTTCCTTCATCTAAACCTCTTTGTTTTAAAATTTCAATAATTTCTTCTTTTTTTAGTGGTTTAAACCTGATTTTTTTTACTCTTGATAAAATTGTGGGAAGTAATTTAGAAGGATTTGAAGAGATTAAAATTATCATACTTTTTTCTGGGGGTTCTTCTAAAGTTTTTAATAGAGCATTTGAAGCCTCAACATTCATTTTTTCAGCTTCATCTATAATAACAACTTTACCTGTTGGTGATTTTGTTTTAAAAAATTCTATAATTTCTCTAATTTGGTTTATTTTAATTTCTTTACTATTTTCAGGGGATATTACTTTTAAATCTGGATGTGTTTGAACTTCTTCATTTTCATAAATATTTGAAATTGTATTTAAAACTAATTTACAACTTTGACACTCATTACATCCAAATGCTTCGTTTTTTTCACATAAAAAAGCTTTAGCTGTTTGGAGAGCTACAGCTTTTTTACCAATAGATGGTTTTCCTTCAAATAAGAAAGTGTAAGAGTCATAGTTTTTATCTAAAAACCTTCTAATAAGTTCTTTTTCTTTTTCGTGCCCAATTATTTTCATAGAGATTTATCTTTTTTCTTCCATATAGTCTTTTAATGTTAAAAAAGCAAAAACACTTCCACCTATTATTAAAATAAGTAAAGCTATTGCTGTTAATAGCATTATCAAAGTTTCCATAGATTAAAGCTCCTTTAATTTCTTTCTTATTGAAAAAAGAAGATATAAAAACAATAGAGAAAAAATTATGAATATTAGTATAAGTCCAATAAAGACACCTTTATACCATAATTTAGGAACTTCTATAAAATTTGCCAATGTTCCTATTCCAGCACCTACAGTCAAAATCATAATAAGAATAGTTCTAGCTATCCCCTCTTTTATCTTCAACTTTTCAATTTCTAATTTTTTTAATTCTATTTCTTTTTGGTCTTTATCCATAAAAACTGTCCTTTTATAAAGACATACTTTCATATAAAATTTTAATAAAAAAAAAAAAAACTAAATAAGGAGCATTATGAAAACAAAATTAAAAGAGCAAGTTATAAATTTAATAAAAAAAGAAATACCTCAAATTGAAGAAATAAAGGACAAAATAAAGCTAGAACCTCCTAAAGAGGAAAAATTTGGAGATTTTTCTATAAATGCTTCCTTT
>WFXI01000164.1 GCA_015490675.1 Hydrogenothermaceae bacterium | reverse complement strand
TATTTAATTGTTATATTTGTTTTCCAGCCTTCATCTTTTTTGATTGAATGAACCACTTTTTGAGCTTCATAAACTCCACCTAAAAAGCCGTATCTATCTTTTGGAATAATAACTTTATCCCCTGCATTTACAGGCTGTCCGTAAATGGTAAATGTGCCTTCTGCTTTTAGCTCGGTTTTGATTTTTTGTATGTAAGCTCTAACTTTTTCTTTGGCTTCGTTTAGATTGTGGGCTATGTCTTGAATTCTAACTGTTTTGCCTTGCTCTACATTTGGAACTTCTTCTCTGTAAAGCTGGGCTTGTTTTGAGTTTGGTTTGTAATAAAGCATTTCAACTGCTTTTACTGCTTCTTTTTTGGCTTTAAATCTTATCTGGTCATCTATCAGGTAGTTAGTTAAATCAAGCTCTTTAGTCTGGAGTTTGTTTGAAAAGACTACTACACTGCTTCTTATGAAAAATTTGCAGTTATGTTTTTTCGCTAAGGCTTTTAAAAACTGTTCGTAAGATTGGTTTGCTATGTCTATCCTTTCTATAAAAACATCTGGAGTATCAACTATAGATTTTTTACTGCATTTGTTTATTATTTGTTGGACTAAATCTTTTAGGTGGATATTTTCATAGCCTTCGTTTCTAATTTTTTTAAAGTTGTCTAAATCTTCTAAAGCCTGTGATGTTGCCTTGACCGTAAGGATAGAACCTTTAGCTTTGCAGGTAAAATCATCTCCAACATAAAAAGTTCCAAGTGTAAATTCTTTATCGTTGTAGATAATGGAAGCCTCTACTTTTGAGTTTGTCTGGATAGCCCAGTCTTTTAAAAATCTTCTATCGTGGTTAACAAGTGTAATTTGAAGCTCATCTTTTGCTTTTTCTTCAATGCTGTCTGTATAGACGATTTCAAGAATAAAGTCTGATATATCTCTTGTAGCATCTTTATCATTTATAAAAAGCTTTATTTTTGGCTGTCTAATTTGCATTATTCTTTCCACACTGGTTTTGGTAGTTTTTTAATGGGTTTTTCTTGTAAAACAGGAATTTTTAACCTTAAACCTGCTGGTAGTAGCGGTGAATATAAAATTTCTGGTGGAATCTCTTTTTCATTTGCCTGTTGAATAATATCAAATTTATCTGAAACTCCATAGAACTGATAGCTTATTAAATCCCATCTGTCATCTTGTTTTGTGATATACTCAGTCCACATTTTGAACCTCTAAAAACTTTATATTTGCAGTGATTTTTATAACCTGACCATTTTGGTTATACTGGGCTTGTTTATCAATGTTTTCAATTGTAAATTTGCCAAATATTTCATCTCCAATTACAAGTGTTTCTACAGATGCTTCATTCATAAGCTCAACAAGTTCTTTATAATCATCTTCAGGGTTATCTGAAAAAGGCTGGGCAATATTTACTACCATTTCTATTTCTCTTGTAGTTTGTCCTGTGTCTTCAATAATTGGATAGGTGTTTATTACATTGTGTTTAACCTTTCTTCTGCCAAGTCTTTCTCTAATTGAAGATGGATTAACTCCAAATATTTCAAAAGCTATATGTCCGTATGCTCCAAACATTCTAATTAGACCTTTTTTTCATTAGTTTTTTGTGTTTTTTTAGCCTCTTTCTTTTTTGTCTTGCTTTAATCTTTTTTAGCTTTTTTTGATAATAAGGTTTTCCTGCACTTATACCCTCAGATAAAACTTCCAAAAAGGCAGGAACTATATATTTAGGTTTACTAAACAGCATAACTAACTCCTGCAAATGTAATGTTTTTTACGGTAGAAACATCAAAAACTTGCTCAACCATAAAAACAAGCTCAATCTCAAATCTGTCCTGAAAACCAGGGAATTTTTTAGCATCTTCCAAATCACTGTCTGTAAATAAAACAGGCTCAAGATTTCCTTCTATATTTATAGGTTTTATTACTGCCTGTCCTTTTACTGTGAAGTTTTCAATACTTTCATTAATCTGTGGTAGTTTATCTACAGTTTTAAAAAAGTGCTGAAGTAAAGCTGAATATTTCATTGCAGAAAGTAAAAGGCTGTCTTCGTTATTAGCTCCTCTTATGTTTAGTTCTACTAAAACAGGTAAACTGGCTATATAATAAACAGCTGTTTTACTTTTAATCTCATTGCCATTTTGGTCATAAACTTTTTTATATTCTTGCTTTCCAAGCCTAAACTTTTGAGGTTTTAATCGTATCTCTTGCAATTTATAAATATTTGCAGGGTCAATTATTACTGGTAGTTTTGTAAATTCTTGTAAGCTTTGCTTTAAATGTTTTAAAAATAGCATTACAGTCCCTCATAAAGTATGTCTTCTGCAAGTTTGTATAATTCGTTTATCTGTTCATCTGTTAATTCCATAAACGGTCTTTCGGGGATTTTTACCTTTTTTCTTCTTATGAATAAAACAATAGGCTTACCCTTTGGTGGAACTCCTAAAATTGATTTCGCTTTAAAAACGATTTTCCAGCCTTGCTTTTCTAAATGCTCTAAAACTCCTTTAACTCCAACTAAATCTACCATCTTCTTTATTTTTTTATTTGCAGGGATTGCAAGTTTTTTGGCTTTTTTAGGTTTTATTTCTCCTCCAAAATGCAAGATAGGGGCATACTTTAAATTAGTTCCAACAATCACTTTCCCTTCTTTAACTTTTCCTGTTATAGAACCTCTTAAATGTCCTGTATTTCTGAGTGGTGGTTTGTTTCCTTTTAGTCTTAAAGTTAGCGGAGCATTTCTAACATCAGAGTTATCTATATTTTTTTGAACCTCTGTAACTACAAAAGGCTTTATAGCCTCTGGCAGTTTTTTGGCGTTTTGAGAAAACTTATCTATTTTGCTTAAAAAGTCTACTATTGGTTTCATAAATCTTATTTTATGGAGTTTTCTAAAGAGAAATGGCAACCTTGCCACATTCTTTTTGAACTCGTTTTATTTTTGTATGTATGAGTAAAAAATTACTGCCAGACATCTTAAAAAAGGATGAAAGATTAAAGGCTTTTGCAGAACTTGAAGGTAAAAATTTTAAAGAAGTTTCTGCAAAGCTACCGTATTTGTTTGTTTATAAGCTTGAAAATTTATCTAATAAAGAACTTGAAGAACTTGCGTGGCAGTTTGATATTTCAAAAGTAGAATGGGAACTTGCTACAGATAGGGAGCAAAAGGAAGAGCTTATAAAAAATAACATTTTATTAAAGGCAAAAAGGGGAACACCTTGGGCGGTAAAAAGGGTTTTAGAACTTTTAGGTTTAGAAGGGCAAATAAAAGAATGGTTTGAATACGGCGGACAACCTTACAGGTTCAAGGTTGATATCAACCTAAAATATCAAGGCTTACAATCTGACACTTACGACAAACTCTTAAATCTAATTGAAGAATACAAAAATCTGCGTTCTAAACTTGAAGTTTTAAATATATATTTGACTTCGCAATTCAAACAAAACAGAGCAACAGCCTGTTTATCAGGACACGACATGACAGTTTATCCATATCAGGTTAAGGAAATTCAAACCAATTTTGGAGATTGCAGGGCTATTGGCTATCAAGCAGTTCACACAACAACAGTTTATCCTCAAACACAATAGGAGGCTATAAATGGCTACAAATGAGAATTACTATACGATATTGACCAGTTATGGAAAACAGGCACTTGCAAATGCACAGGCAAGCGGAACAAGTGTGAATTTAGTA
>WFXI01000163.1 GCA_015490675.1 Hydrogenothermaceae bacterium | reverse complement strand
TCTTTCTTAGAACCTAAAAATACAGGAACTCTTTGATGTATATCTGTTGGTTTAACTTTTAAAATATCTTCTTTACCAGTTGTTGCTTTTCCACCAGCTTGCTCTATTAAAAATGCCATTGGAGATGCTTCATATAAAAGCCTTAATTTTCCATTTTTATTTTTCTTATCAGACGGATAAGCAAAAATACCACCTTTAATTAAAGTTCTATGAACATCAGCAACCATAGAACCTATGTATCTTGAAGTGTATCCTTCGTCTTTTAAAGCTTCTACAAAGTTTTTCAAACCTTCTTTGTCCCATTTTTTTGCATTTGCTTCATTTATTGAATAAATTTTTCCTTTTTCTGGAATTTTTATATCAGGATGAGAAAGTAAAAACATTCCAACAGAAGGGTCTAAAGTAAATCCATTTACTCCGTTTCCAGTTGAATAAACCAACATAGTAGATGAACCATAAATTACATATCCAGCAGCAACCTGTTTATATCCTTCTTGAAGAAAATCATTAATATTTCCTTCTACTTTTTTATGAATGGAAAAAATAGTTCCAATACTAACATTTACATCGATGTTAGATGAACCATCTAAAGGGTCAAAAGAAATAATATATTTACCATTTTTCCCATTTTCAGGGAAAATAGGCTCGTCTAATTCTTCTGAAGCCAAAGCATAAAATTCACCACAATCAGATAGATGTTCTATCAAAATCTCATTAGAAAGTTCGTCTAATTTTTGAACTTCTTCTCCCTGTATATTAGTTTTACCAGCTTTCCCTAAAATATCTGCAAGACCTGCCATTCTTACATGAGAAGCAATTACTTTACACGCAGAAGCTATTGTATTTAAAGCTAAAGATAATGAACCTGTTGCATTTGGATATTTTCTTTCTTCTTCTAAAATAAATCTTGTTAAATCTGTCCCTATTTTCGCCATTTATTATCCCCTTCCTTAGGTGTAAGTTTTACTAAATATTTTATCTTAGTTTATAATATAAAAGTTTACAAAATTTATATAAAAAACTTTTAAGGAGTGGCAAAAGAATGAATGTAGCTGTAGAAGAAAAAGGATTAGTTAGAATTTTAACTATTGAAGATAGCGGAGAAGATATTAAAAATTATGTGGAAGATGCAATTAAAGAAATATCAAAAAATGTATCTGTTAAAGGTTTTAGAAAAGGTCATGTTCCAAAATCTGTAATAAAAGCTAGATACAAAGATGCTATAAAAGGAGAAGTTGTTAGAAAATTCATAGAAGAAAAATTAGAAAGTATTTTAGAAGAAAAAAATTTAAAGCCTGTTTCACCAGATTTAGGATTTGGAGATATAAATTTAGAAGGTGATGACAAAATATCATTTAAGATTACTTTTGAAGTTGCACCAGAATTTGAGTTAAAAGATTATGAAGGTCTTGAAATACCAATGATTAAATATGAAGTTACAGATGAAGATGTAGAAAAAACTATTCAAAGATTATTAGACCAAAATGCAACCTATGAAACAGAAGATAAAGAAGTAGAAGAAGGGGACCTTATAAAAATTAAATATAGCATCACAGATGAAGAAGGAAATAATGAAACAGATGAGCTTGAAGTTGTTGTTGGAGCAAACCAGTTAAGAAAGGAAATAGAAGAAGAAGTAAAAGGTAAAAAAGCAGGAGACAAAATTCATCTAGAAAATGTTCCTTTATACAACGAAAAAGGAGAAGAAATAGGAAAAGCAACAGTAGATATAGAAATTCTCGAAGTTAAGAAAAAAGTTTTACCAGAATTTAATGATGAATTTGTTAAACAACTTGGACTTGGCGAAAATGTAGAAGAAGCTAAAAAGAAAATAAAAGAAGACTTAGAAAAACAAGTAAAAGAAGCAAAAGAAGCAGAGCTTTATCAAAAAATTATTGATGAAATAGCAAAACAGTATGATTTTGATGTTCCAACATCTCTCGTTAAGGCAGAGTTGGAATTTTTAATTGATAATTACATAAAACAACTTCAAAACATTGGAATACAGCCAAACCAAGAAATGCTTACTGCAGTTGCACAGGGACTTGAAGCTACAGCAGTTAAAAATGTAAGAGTTATGTTTGTACTAAACAAAATAGCAGAAAAAGAAGGAATAGAAGTTGCAGAAGAAGAAATAGATAAAGAAATTGAAAAAATTGCAGAAAGTTACAATGCACCATTTACACAGGTAAAAAGCTATTTAGAAGAAAATGGACAAATTGCAAATATAAGATATGAAATCTTAAAGAAAAAGGTTCTTGACCTTATAAAAGAAAAGGCTAATATTGTAGAAATGACTAAAGAAGAATACGAGGAAAAATACGGAAAAGTAGAAGAGCAAGCAGAAGAAAATCAAAAAGAAGCTAACGAAACTTCTGAAGAAAACAAAGAAGAAAATACTAAACCGGAGGAAAAATAATGAGTAATAACGATATAGATAGAATCGTAAGCCAGCTTGTTCCAATTGTTGTAGAACAAACACCTAGAGGTGAAAGGGCTTACGATATCTATTCTAGACTTTTAAAAGATAGAATTGTTTTACTTGGATTTCCAATTGATGACCATATAGCAAACTTAATTGTTGCACAGCTTTTATTTTTAGAATCAGAAGACCCTGATAAAGATATTTATCTTTACATAAATTCACCTGGTGGTGTTGTTACAGCTGGATTAGCTATTTATGACACTATGCAATATATAAAGCCAGATGTAGTTACTATATGTATGGGACAGGCTGCATCAATGGGAGCATTTTTACTTGCAGCAGGAACTAAAGGGAAAAGATATGCTCTTCCAAGTTCTAGAATAATGATTCACCAGCCTCTTGGAGGATTTCAAGGTCAGGCTACAGATATAGAAATTCACGCAAAAGAAATTTTAAGACTAAAGAAATATCTAAATGAAAAACTTGCAGAGTTTACAGGAAATCCTTTAGAAAAAATAGAACAAGATACAGAAAGAGACTACTTTATGTCTGCATATGAAGCAAAAGAATACGGTCTTATTGACAAAGTTTTAGAGAAAAGAGGTAGTTAATGGCAGAAAAAAAATGTTCCTTTTGTGGGAAACCTCAAAGTGAAACAAAAGTTTTAATAGAAGGACCAGATGGTATACATATATGTGATGATTGTGTAAAACAGTGTGATTTACTTATAAAAGAAGAACTAAATAGTGAAGAAAAACTTCAAGAAGAATTAGATAGACTTCCAACACCTGCAGAAATAAAGAAAAAACTAGATGAATATGTAATAGGACAGGAAAGGGCTAAAAAAGTCCTTTCTGTTGCTGTTTATAACCATTACAAAAGGATATTATCAAAAGAAAAACTTCAAGATGAAGATGTTGAACTTGAGAAAAGTAATATTTTATTAATCGGTCCAACAGGTTCAGGGAAAACATTACTTGCAAGAACTTTAGCCAAAATTTTAAATGTTCCATTTGCAATAGCTGATGCTACAAATATTACAGAAGCAGGATATGTTGGAGAAGATGTTGAAAGTATTTTAGTTAGATTAGTTCAGGCAGCAGATTATGATATAGAAAGAGCTCAAAAAGGTATTATTTACATAGATGAAATAGACAAAATTGCAAAAAAATCAGGTGAAAATCCTTCTATAACAAGAGATGTTTCTGGAGAAGGTGTCCAACAGGCATTACTTAAAATATTAGAAGGAACAATAGCTAATATTCCACCTCAAGGTGGAAGAAAACATCCTCATCAAGAGTTTATTCAAATAGATACAAGTAATATTTTGTTTATTCTTGGTGGAGCTTTTGTTGGACTTGAAGATATTATTAGACAAAGAATTGGAAAAAAAGGGATAGGATTTACAAGTGATATAAAATCAAAGGAAGAAGAAGGAAATATTCTTCACCAAGTTCAGGTGGAAGACTTAATTAAGTTTGGTCTAATTCCAGAGTTTGTAGGAAGAATTCCAGTTATTGCTGTTTTAGATGAACTTGATGAAGACGCTTTAGTTAGGGTTTTAACAGAGCCTAAAAATGCTCTAATAAAGCAGTATAAAAAACTACTTGCAATGGATGGTGTAGATTTAGAATTCACTGAGGATGCTATTAGAGAAATAGCTAGAGAAGCTATAAAGAGAAAAACAGGGGCTAGAGGTCTAAGGGCTATTGTTGAAGAGATTATGCTAGATGTAATGTATGAAATTCCTCAAAAGAAAGGAGTTAAAAGAGTAGTAATAGATAAAGATGTGGTTCTAAAAAAGAAGCCACCTGTTTTAGTTTACGAAAAAGCAAGTTAATATGAAAATAAAAAAAGTCCAATTTATAAAAAGTGCCGTCCATCCTAAAGACTATCCACCACCAGATAGAGCAGAAGTAGCTGTAGTTGGAAGGTCTAATGTAGGAAAATCTTCTCTTATAAATGCGATTTTTAATAGAAATATAGCTAAAGTTAGTTCAAGTCCAGGAAAAACAAGACTCATAAATTTCTTTTTACTAAATGATAATATGTATTTTGTAGACCTTCCAGGATATGGCTACGCTTCTGTATCTAAAAAAGAAAAACAAAAATGGCAAAAAATGATATATAATTACTTTAAAACAAGACAAAATTTAGGACTTGTTGTATTGCTTGTAGACAGTCGCCATAAACCTACTGCTTTAGATAAAGTAATGAAGGACTATTTAGAAACTCTAGGAATACCATACATTGTAGTTGCTACAAAAATGGATAAATTAAACCAAAGTGAAAAAGCAAAGGCAAAAAAAATAATAAAACAGGCATTAGAACTTCCTGATGATGTTCCAATTATACTAACTTCTTCAAAAGAAAAAACAAATATAGATAAAGTGGTGGATACAATTATAGAAAAGCTTGGATTGGTAGAAAGTTAATCTTTATATAAAAATCTACTTTCTGTTCCGTTTATAAGCCTTTCTATGTTTGAAGAATGTTTAAAAACAATTAAAATTGAAGAAAGTAAAACAGCCTTTGTAAGATATAAATCACCAACTAAATGAAAAATTATTATCCAAGATAAAGAAGCAGACATTATTGATGCAAGAGATACATATCCAGAAACTAAAAATGTTCCAAGCCAAACTAAAAATGTAATTAAAGCTACTTTTCCAGATATAGCAATTAGAACACCGAAACCAGTTGCAACTCCTTTACCACCTTTAAATTTCATAAAAATTGAGAAACAATGTCCAACTACTGCAGTAACTGCAACAATTGCTATATATTTAGTGTCAAAAAATAAATATTTTGCATAGTAAACAGGAATAAAACCTTTAAGAAGGTCTAAGATTAAAACCAAAATACCTGCTTTTTTTCCTATTGTTCTTGTTACATTGGTAGCACCAATATTTCCACTACCTTCTTTTGTTATATCTTTGCCGAATAATTTACCAACTACATAACCAAAAGGAATAGAAGCAAGCAAATATGTAAAAGCTATATATCCAATAAATTGCCAGTCCATT
>WFXI01000162.1 GCA_015490675.1 Hydrogenothermaceae bacterium | reverse complement strand
GTATCTCCTACAACTTCTATCTTATCTCCAGGAAGCCCAACAATTCTTTTTATATAGTCTATTTTTGGATTTTCTGGATATTTAAAAACTATAATATCTCCTCTATCTGGTTTTACAATCCTATTTTTTATTGTGTAAAAATCTATATTTGTAAAAGGAATACCAAATGTCCAATCTCCATAAACGAGCTTATTTACTAAAATAAAATCCCCTACTAAAAGTGTAGGTTTCATAGAGCCAGATGGGATATTAAAAGCTTGGACAAAAAATACTCTAATTAGAGAAACTGCAATAATTATATAAATTAGAGTTTTTATATTATCCAAAATACTCTTTTTTTCTTGTTTTTTTTCTTCCATTAATCAAGTCCCCATAATCCTTTTTTCTCTAAGAAAGCTTTCCTAAAGCATTTTCTAAAAAGTTTTTCATACTTTACATTTGGAGGTACTGTTAAAACATAGGCATATCCACTACAGATTATAGCTGCGTTGACCATAATCCCATCTTCTAGCCATACATATGCTAAAAGTCTTCCATATCTATCTTGTGGTTCTACATCAAACTCCAAAAATACAGTTTTACCTCTAGGGAGTAGCTTTTGGGTAAATTTTTTAGCAAGTAATCCAAGTTTTATTATCTTTTTTACATCTGTTCTGGCTTTTTCTGCTTGAAGCTTAGCTCTTTTATTAACTTTACTTTCTGGAGTGTCAACTCCAATTAACCTGACTTTAAACTTTAAATTTTTTAATACTTTTCTATCATTAAATTTTGTTTTAGGAATAGAAACAACAATAGTATCTCCATCTATAACTCTTATAACTTTTGCTTTTACAAAATCTGGTTTTATAGGATTTTTAGCAAAAACTAATTTTAAGTTAAGTAAACAAAAAAAGATTATTATTAGAGCTTTTACTTTTCTCAATCCTCTTACCTGCTAGATTTTAATTAAATAAGAAAAATAGGGCAAAAAGCCCTAAAGATTATTTATTTTCTACTTTTACTTCATCAGTTTCTAAAGAAGGCTTCTTAGCAGAAACAGGTTCAACTTTTACAAAGTTATCAAGTTCATCATCAAAGTTTTCTAGAATTTTAGATGCTATTTCACTGCCTGTATACGCTTTATGTTTAATTAAAAGTTTTTTAAGTTCTTCTATGTCTTCCTCATCAAACTCAGTTATGTGAACATAAGATTTATTTAATTTTTCCTCCAGTTTTCTTTCTGGGTCGTAAACATAAGCTATTCCACCAGTCATAGCAGCACCAAAGTTTTTACCAGTTTCACCTAAAACAACAACAGTTCCTCCTGTCATATATTCACAGCAGTGTTCGCCAGTTCCTTCTACAACAGCAATTGCCCCACTATTTCTAACTGCAAATCTCTCTCCCGCTTTTCCTGAAGCAAACAGCATTCCACCAGTTGCACCATAAAGGCAAGTATTACCCATAATTACGTTTTCATAGGATTTTCCTTTAAATTCCTTAGGAGGTTTTATAACTATTAACCCACCTGTCATTCCCTTTCCTACATAATCGTTAGCCTGTCCTGTAAGGATAAGCTCAAGACCTTTAACACAGAAAGCTCCAAAAGACTGTCCTGCCGTTCCATGTAAGTTTAATTCTATTTTTCCAGTTTTTAAGCCTTTATCTCCATATCTTTTTGCTATTTCATGAGCTACTTTTGTTCCAATAGAACGGTAAACATTTCTAACTACATAGAATCCAGAAAATACCTCATCTTTTTCTATAAATGGAAGTGCATCTCTTAATATTTCATCATCAAAAGGTTTTGAAGGTGGGTCATTTCTATCTACTACACATTTTATAGCTTTATCTTTTGGTGGTGGAGTTAATATTACAGATAAATCTACAAATTTAGCTTTATAGTGGTCTGCTGGTATTTTAGGTTTAATAAGGTCTGTTCTTCCAATTATTTCATCTAAACTCCTATATCCTAAATCTGCTAGATACTGTCTAACTTCTTGTGCTAAATATTGTAAATATCTAATTACATGTTCAGGTTTTCCTTTATATTTTTCAATTAATGCAGGATTTTGAGTTGTAATTCCAACAGGACAGGTATTTAAGTGACACTGCCTTGCCATTACACAACCTTCTGCAATCATTAGAGCAGTTCCAAACCCATATTCTTCTGCACCAAGTAGTGCTGCAACGATTATATCTCTTCCGTTCTTAAGACCACCATCAACTCTAAGTTTTACTCTACCTCTTAAATCATTGTCTATTAAAACCCTTTGGACTTCGGATAATCCTAATTCCCAAACAGTTCCAGCGTGTTTTATGGAAACAAGTGGTGACGCTCCTGTTCCACCATCATGTCCTGATATGTGAATAATATCTGCAAAAGCTTTAGCAACTCCAGAAGCAATTGTTCCAATTCCTGTTTCAGAAACAAGTTTAACAATTACTTTTGCTCTAGGATTAATCATTTTCAGGTCATATATTAACT
>WFXI01000161.1 GCA_015490675.1 Hydrogenothermaceae bacterium | reverse complement strand
TCATCATAGATTACTACATAATTACCCCAGTTATTTTCTTTATCTACAGTTCCTATTTCATTATCTGGTAAATCGGAAACGACTCTAACAACTCTACCTCTAACAGGAGATAAAACAGGTTTCCTAAACGCATAGTAGTCTGTTAGCTGGAGTCCTTCATTTTTATATGTTTTTCCATTTTCATCTATAATTACAAAGTCATATGCATATTTTAGTTGACCTTTGTGTGTCCATTTTCCGTCAAATCCTTGCCAAACTGTCCATTCTCCAGAAAAAGGTAAATGAATTCCTCTTTCTGTTCCCTGAAATCTTTTTTGAGAGCTTAGAAATAAATCAAGGGTTTCTTCAGGGGTTTTTCTTATTATTTTAGCAATGTATGGATATCCTACTATTCCAAGAACATATAAAAACATCAATGTAATTAAATTAAAAGGTAAAGTGAAAACAGGGATACCATAAAAAGCCCAAAATGATTTTGTTGCAGATAGAACAATTGTTGAGGTTATTACAGCTGTAATTGCAATCATATAACTCTTTATTGAAGGAATTAAGAATATACCACCTAAAGCTACTGCAATTAGAATAAAGTTGAAATTGCTTATATCAGAAAATACAGTATAAAAAGAACCTTTAAATAGATAAATAGTAAATGCGCCTATGTAATAACCAACGATTGTTAAAAAGAACAAAATTCTAGAAATAAAAACCAAAATTAAACTTAATATAATGCCTGTAAACACATATGGAGAGAATACTATTGCACCTAAAGATTTGAAATATCCACTTAAAAATTCAGGAATTATTTCTTCAAAGATTTGAATATTTAAATGAGGATATAAAGATTCAACAAATAAATTCGTATATCCTGCAACAGAAAGATAAATTATTGAGCTTATGACTGTAAATGGAATACTAAGTATTGGAAGTTTTAAATAATATGAAAATATGTTGTATAAAAATATAGAAAATACAAGGCTTAAAATCCCTGAAATTACAATTAAGAATAAAGTTAAAGCTCCTAATTTAAATAGGTAACCAACAGAAAGACCAACTAGCAGTGCATTATATGTATAAAAACCGCTTTCTAAGAATTCTTTTTCTAGGTTTAAAAATTTAGCAAAAAAATAAGCAGATAAAACTGCTAAAATTCCTGAAATGCCTAAAGATGGATTAAGAAATGTAATTAATAGAATAATAAACCCTGCAAGAGGGTTTTCTAGAAAGAAGATTTCAGAATAGCTATTTAAAACAGATTTAGCTAATTGTTGTATTTTCATAGCCTTCTTATTTTATTTTTAGTTTTTCTGGTAGTTTTTCTCTTCTTTCTATATCTGTTAGGTCTTCTTTTTCTCTAACAACTTCGACAGAGCCATCTTCCATAATCATTACTATGTTCGGTCTATATTCTATAAACTGCATCCATTGTGTATTGTTATAAGCACCAACTGGAGAGAATATAAGCCTTGTTCCTCTTTCTAAAGGAGGGAGTAAAGTCCCTTCATCTAGTATATCTATATTCATACACAGAGGACCATAAATTACAGATGGTTCATTTGCTCCAGAAATTTCTCTGTCTATTTCAATATTGAACTTATACCAGAATGCTGTAAACAGTAAATTTACTCCAGCATCACATACATAGGCTCTTCTACCGTCAGGTAGTCTTTTTGAAGCGTGGACAGTTGTAATTAAATACTCGGCTTCATCTATTATAGCTCTTCCACTTTCTAAAATTAATTTAGGAAAATCTCCAGGTCTTAAGTTTTCATATAAAGCATTTGTTATTTTTTCTGCAAATTCATCTACAGAAGGTATTAGTATGTCTGGTGGTAAATATGTTCCCTTTAATTTGTTTCGTGAAGGGAATCCACCACCTATATCTAAAAATTCAATAGAATATCCATAATTATCTTCAACCTCATATTTAAATTGAATCATTTTCTTAACTTCGTTTGCATATGCTTCAGGTTCAATAATAAAAGTTCCTATATGGCAATGTAATCCTGATAAGATTAGTTTATCTCCAGCTTTTATTCTTTTTACTGCATCTAAGGCTTGTCCAGTTTCAAGATTAAATCCAAATCTACTCCATTGAGGTTGTATTCCTGTATCCATATTCAGTCTGATACCAACTTTTATTTTTTTACCTAGTTTTTCTGCTATTTTTTCTAAATCATTTATTTCATCAAAGTGGTCAATATTTATAGTGGCACCTTCTTTAACTGCTATTTCTAAAGCTTCCAATGATTTATGAGGACCATTAAAAATGATATCTTCTCCTTTTATTCCCAGTTTCCTAGCTTTTTCATATTCAAAGGCTGATACCACTTCAGCAATTGCTCCTTCCTGATGAAGTGTTGCACATACAGCTTGAAGATAATTTGTTTTGTAAGACCAACCAAATACTACATTTGGATATCTCGAAGCAAAAGCATTATAAATTTTTCTGTATTGTTGTCTTAATTTTCTTTCTGAGATTACAAATAATGGTGAGCCAAAATTTTCAATAAGATAGTCAATAGAAACCCCATCTATATCTTTTCTTATTTTTCTAGCGTAGTAAGGAGAGCTCCCAAATTTATTCATAAAACCTGTTTGAATTTTTGTTATGATTGGTTTTTCATATACCTTTTTCATCATACTTCACCTCTTATTATTATTTGCTGGAATTTATCCATATCTATTACAAAGTCATCTGTGTATCTTATATATAATTTCCCTGCTTCGTAATCAGAAATATTAACAGGAAGACCAAAGGCTTTTCTTACTATATTACTGGCTATATTTACACCGACACCTGTTGAAAAATACGACCACGCTGGAAATCTAGGATTTATTTCTATAAGGTAGATTTCCTCTTTTTCCATATTTACAATACATTCAAGCTCAAAAGCACCTTTCCATTTATAAACTTCAATAAATTTTTTTGCAGCCTCAAGTAGTTTTTCATTTTTTATTGTTATCCCTGTCCAAATTTTTCCCAATTCTGTAATCCACGATTTTTTTATACCTACCATACCTAAACTATTTCCCTCTCCATCTCCACCAGCTACAACATTCATTTCCTCACCGTAAACCACCTGTTGAACAATTACTGGATAGCCCCATTCTGCAACTATTTTACTGTAATAGCTCACAGCTTCTTGTAAGGAATTTGCCTTATATGCTTTGTAAAAAGCACCTTTTACCATAATAGGAAAGCCAATTTCTTCAACTGCTTTGTTTAAATCTTCTAATGTAGAAACTACTTTTGTTTTTGGAGAAGTAATTCCTATATTTTTTGCTACCTCTTCAAGTTTGTCTTTTCCTCTTAGCTTAAATTGGTCTAAGCTAGGTAAAAAAGTTTTTATTCCATAATTTTCTAATTCTTTTTGATATTTTATGTATATAGGAAGTTCTGCATCTAACACTGGCATAACAAAATCAAGACCGTAATTATTCTTTATGTAAATAAGTCTCTCTATATATGCTTCGTGTCCGCTGGAAGGATAAGGCATCATAAAAGCTTTGTCTATTATCCAATCCATATATATTCCTGGTTCCATAGCATCGTATGCAAGACCTATTATCTTTGCATTTAACTCTTTATCCTGTTTTATGCTTTTTGCTACACCTATTCCAGGTCCAGGATTATCTACTGCATTTATTCCTGAAATACCCACTTTTATTTCCATCTTTTATCCCCTTAGATTAGCTTGTAACTTCTTAATTTTTCTAAAAAATCTGTTAAATCTCTAAATGCAGTATCTCTATCAATATCAAATTCTTCTACCATTTTGTTTAGTATTTCTTCTTCTGAAAACCCTTCTTTTAAAAGTTTGATAATAAAAAGTCCTGTTTGGTTAGTTGTCCAGCTTTCACCTGTAGCAGGGTTAAATATGAAGCCTTCATCATTAATAGCTAGTTGTTTTAGAGAATTCATTTTTGCCCCCTTTTTTACTATTTGTTATAGTAATTATATCGTTAAAAAGTTAACTAAATGTTAACTTCATCATTGATGTTTCAGTTGTATTGTAGAATTTAAATATAAAAACCTACTTAAGGATAAGAAATTGAGAAGCTTAATTTTATTTTTAATTTTAGTTTTTAGTTTTTCTTTTTCTTCGGAAATAAAGTGGCTTTCCTTTGAGGAAGGTATAAATAAAGCAAAAAAAGAAAACAAGTTAATTCTTATGGACATATATGCAAAATGGTGCCACTGGTGTAATGTTATTGAAAACACTACTTATAGAGACAAAAGAGTCATTGAAATAATTAATAAATACTATATTCCTATTAGAGTAGACGCAGAAGAAAGACCAGATATAAATAAAAAATATAATCAAGGAGGACTTCCTTCTACTGTAATTTTAGACTCTAATGGTAATGTCTTATTTGGAGCTATATATGTTCCTCCAGATGATATGGTAAAACTACTAAATTTTTACGCTTCTCTAGATAAAGAAAAGTTAAAAGAAGAAGCTCAAAGAGTAAAGCTTCTTGCAGAAAGTAGATTTAAGAGGTTAAAAAAAGCTTTAAAAGATAAAGAAATTAATAAAGATTATTTAAAGAAAACTTTTAAATACATCAAAATAAGATACGATTACAAATTTGGTGGTTTAAAAGGAGCACCTAAATTTCCTAAAGTGAACCTTCCTTACTTTTTGATGCTTTACTGGATATTTTTTGATGATACAGATGCAAAAAAAATGGCTGTAGATACTTTATATGCATATTCAAAACTAATTGATAATGTAGAAGGAGGTTTATATAGATACAGTGTAAATGAATACTGGACAGAATTTCATTACGAAAAACTACTTAAAGACCAGGCACAGTTAGCAGTTTTATACTTTAATGGATATACCCTTTTCAATAAAAAAGACTTTAAAATTTTTGCAAATAAACTTTTAAATTTTGCTAAGAATAAACTATATGACAAAAAAACAGGATATTTTTATAATTCTCAAGGTGCAGACATAGTAGATGAAGAAGGCACTTTATTAGTTACAGGAGAAGAGTATTTCCCAAGGGATAAAGAAGGAAGACAACTTTTAGAAAATGCAGTAGGATACTCACCAAGAATTGAAAAACAAGTTTATTTCGCAAACAACTTATTAATAGCAAAAGCTCTTGCTTATTCCTATATTTTTAATCGAAATAAAGAAGACCTTAAAATAGCAGAAAATGTTATTCAAAACATATTAAAAGATGGATTTTTAGAAAAAGGAGTAATACACTCTAAAAATTTAGAAAAATATTACCTAAGTACTCAAGTTTATTTTCTAGATACTGTTTTAACACTTTATGAAGTTACAGGAGATTTAAAATATCTAAATTTAGCAAAGAAAATCTATAAAATTTTAAATCAGTATTATTTTTCACAGAAGCTAAACATTTTTGTTGATTTAGAAGATACAGGAATAAACATTAAAAATATTTCTTTTATTGATGACATTTTTGCATTAAACGCGAAACTGGTAAAACTATTTTATAAACTTTCAATATTAACAGGCAATGAAGAATTTTATAAAAATGCTATAAAAATAGCCAAAAAATTACCTGCTAAGGCAAATATTGACACAGGCCTTGCATATTTTGTTATTATTTATAAACCTGTATTATCGCGAACAATTGGATATGAAAAGGAAAAAGAATTATTCATAAACACATCTTTTAAAGTACTCCCATATTTTGCATTTTCTCAATTTATAGATAAAAATAATAAGGTGTTTTTAAATGAAATTGACTATGTATTTGAAGGAAAAACAAAAGCCTATATTTGCAATTTAGAAATGTGCTTTTTTAGTATAGAAAAGGAAAATTTAAAAAATTTAAAAAGCAAAATTTTTGAGATTTATATAAAACTTTACAAAATGGAGAATTAAATGGGAGAAAAGGTAGTAGCTACTAATAAGCAAGTCTATCATAATTATCAGATTTTAGAAAAGTATGAAGCTGGAATGGTACTAAAAGGAACAGAAGTTAAGTCTTTAAGAGAAGGAAATGTAAATATGAGAGATGCTTATGTTCGCATAGACGATGGAGAAGCTTATATTGTTGGGCTATATATTGGACCATATAAACCAGCAGGAAGGCTACAACACGACCCAACAAGAAAAAGAAAGTTACTTTTGCATAAAAGAGAAATCTTAAAATTAATGGGAAGAATTCAGGAAAAAGGTCTGACTTTAGTTCCAACTAGAATATACTTTAAAAATGGTAAAGCAAAAGTGGAAATAGCTCTTGCTAAAGGAAAGGCAAAGTATGAAAAAAGAGAAGCACTAAGAGAAAGGGATATGAAAAGAGAGCTTGC
>WFXI01000160.1 GCA_015490675.1 Hydrogenothermaceae bacterium | reverse complement strand
TTATTTGCTACAGAAAAAGCATATCTACTTATAGACAAAAAAAGAATTGATGAAACTATAGAACTGCCAAGGGACTTAAAATGAAAAAAACAAGATTAAAAAAGTTTGACAAACTACCAGAGCATATAAAGCAGGAAGTTATCCAGCTAAGAAGGCAAGGGAGAACTTTTGAATATCTAGAAAACTACCTTGAGGAAAAATACGGAATAGAAATTTCCTACAAATCCCTCTGGAACTGGTTTAAAGATAAACAAGATATGTTTGATATTGCATTAATGTTTGGTGAAACCCTTGAAAATGGAGAATTACTGTCTGCCACTAAAGGCTTGTCTTTTGCTCTTGTTGGTATCTATCAACAGCTAATTTATGTGCTTGATAATGTATCAAAAACTGCAGATATAGATAGTTTAGAAAAACATCTATCCATTATAAAAGACGCTATGAATACCCTTTCTAACTTTATGAGAGCTACAGCTTACACAGAAAAAACTCAAACAGAACTTGAAGACAAATACAGCAAAATGTTTGAAAGTTTTCTTGAAAAAGCTACTAAAGAAGCAAAAGAAAGATTTAAAGATAATCCAGAACTTGCAAATAATGTTGTTGAGATAATCAAAAAATCATTATGAGTTTAAAGAAAAAGGCGTTTAAAAAAGCTTTAGAAAAGGTTGATATATCGGTAGATACACAAAAAGCTGAACGAGTAAAAAAGGCTAAAGAGGATTTCTGGTTTTTTTGTTATTATTACCTTCCCCACTACTTTAACACAGAGCCTGCCGAGTATCATAAAATTCTTGTAGATATTATTAATCAAGAAAAAGTATCAAAAGAGCAAATAGAAAAACTAAAGCCTTTTATAAACTCCAAATACCATAACCTTTTAAAACCAATAGAAAAATTAGAAGGCATTGTTGATGTAGAACCAAGAGAACATGCAAAATCCACAAGAATGTCTTTAGCTTATCCCCTTTGGAGAGTTTTAAGTGGCAAATCTAAATTTATCCTTTTAATTTCTGCATCTAAAGATATGGCAGAGCTATTTTTGGAAAACATAAAGGCAGAGCTTGAGGAAAATGAGCTTATACTTGAGGACTTTGGAGAGCTAAAAGGTGAAAAATGGAAAACTGATTTTATTGTTTTAAAGAATGATACTGCAATTGTTTCAAAAGGTGCTGGCAGTTCTATGAGAGGTATTAGATACAGGGAAAACAGACCTGATTTAATTATTGCTGATGATATTATGAAAGATGATTTAGTAAATTCTCCTACTCAAAGAGAAAAATTAGATAGATGGTTTAGACGGGTTGTTATGGCACTTGGTAAAGATGCTTTTATTGTGGTTGTTAATACTATTTTTCATAATGATGATTTACCTTCAAGGCTACTTAAAGAAATAGAAGAAGAAAAACTTAAAAACTGGCTTGGACTTAGATTTTCTGCAATTTTAGAAAATGGAAAACCACTATGGGAAAAAAGATGGAGCTTAAAAGACCTTGAAAAGAAAAAAATGGCTTTAGGTTCTATAGCATTTTCTACTGAGTATATGAACGAGCCTTTAAGTGAAGAAGACATGGTATTTAAACCTGACTGGATTGAATATTATCAATCTTTAGAAATAGCAAACAAAAGACTTGAAATAATTACTGCAGTTGACCCTGCAACAGGTAAGGCGAAAGGTGATTATTCTGCAATTATTACAGTTGGAAAAGATAAAGATACAGGAATTTATTATGTTTTAGATGCTTATGCAGACAAAATTTCAGATTTAAAGCTAATAGAGAAAATAATAGAAAAATTCCAGATATTTAAGCCTAAATCTATAATCTTTGAAACAGTTGCTTTTCAGGAAATATACAAAAATCAGGTAATGAGGGAAGCTTCAAAAAGAGGAATACATCTGCCTATAAAACCAATAAAGCCTAAAGTTCAAAAGGAAGTTAGAATTCAAAAGCTATCACCACTAATTGAAAATGGCTTAATAAAGTTTAGAGAAAATCAAAAGCTGTTAATCCAACAATTACTTGAGTTTCCAAAAGGCTCACACGACGACCTTATTGACGCATTAGAAATGTCAATTAGTGGTTTTGAAGCTTTTGCAGATACTAAGTCTTTTGTTTCAAGATTTTTCAGGAGGAAAACAATTGTTTAACGATATTAGAGAGCTAAAAGAACAGATAGAGCATATATATGGCATTTTAAACAGGATTTTTGCCCTTGGTAAAGTGGTTGCTATTGATGAAGAAAGAGGACTTGTAAGGGTGAAGCTTGAAGAACACGACGATCTTACAACATACTGGCTACCTGTTTTATATACAAAAACACAGTTTGATAAAGAATACTGGCTACCAGATATAGATGAAATGGTTTTATGTGTTTTTACTCCTCCAGCTTTTGAAAGGGGATTTGTTTTAGGAAGCTTTTATACACAGGAAGATACTCCTCCAGAGGCTACAAGAGAAAAGTGGATTAAAAAATTCAAAGATGGGACAATTATTGAGTATGATAGAGAGAATAGAAAGTTGTTAATTCACAGCGTAGGAGATATTGAAATAATTTCTGATACGCATATAACAATGAAAGCTCCAAGAATTGATTTAAATCCTTAAGAGGTGTTTAAAATGGCAGGTGTTGTAAGGCTTGGTGATAAATGCTCAGGGCACGATTGTTATCCTTCAAGGGCTAATGATGAGGCTTCTAATAATGTTTTTGTAAATG
>WFXI01000159.1 GCA_015490675.1 Hydrogenothermaceae bacterium | reverse complement strand
TTTTTGCATTTTCAACAATCTTAAAAAATTCTTCGTCCTCTACTTGGTGAAAGTCTTCATAGAAAGCCCCTACGGCGAAAAATGGGGAACTACCTTTTTCTAAACATATTACTTTTGAAAAGTAGGTTTCCAGTTTAGAGACTGTATCCACAGGGCAAACAGGAACTGCAAGGATTGTTTGTTTAGCACCTTTATTCTTTGCATACATAGAAGCTACTATAGCTGTATATCCAGTTGCAACTCCATCGTCCACTATGACTACATTTTTATTTTTCAGGTCTGGCTTTGAAATTTGATATTTATTTCCTTTTTCTTTAAGTTTATTAAGTGCATTCCTTGTAAAAACCAATAAATCTTCTGATGAATATAAACTTTTTGCATAATCTGAAAGTAAAAAACTTCCATCTATAGCAACTGCTCCTAATGCTAATTCAGGATTATCAAAGGAAGATATTTTTTTGGTCAAAATTATAGAAAAAGGTATCTTTGTAATTTTAGAAATTTCATATGCTATTGGAACACCACCCCGTGGAATTGCTAAGATTATATAATCTTTAGGGTTTAAATCTTTAATTTCTTTTCTTAAAACTTCTCCAAGTAATTTACCTGCTTCTTTTCTATTTTTAAATATTATCAATTATCTCCTCTATATCATTCAGTTGTTCTTTGCTTTCTTTTTCTAAGATTTCTTCCCATAGATTAACTACTTCTATATCGTGTCCTTCTATTTTTTCTTCTGCTTTATCTATTTTTACAAGTAGAGGTATTTTGGTCATATTTCCAATAATTATTGCTTCTCCGGGATTTAAAGAAGGTAAATATTCCATAAGTTCTGAAGAAAGTGCCTCACTTGCCTTTTGAACATGTCTTTGGTCATCTGGTTCAACGAGTTTTAAAATAATCATATTGTTCATTTGGGATAAAATTTCCTTATCTAAACCTTTTGGTCTTTGTGTTACTATTGTTAGCCCTATTCCGAACTTTCTTCCCTCTCTAGCAATTCTAGAAATCCAGTATTTTGAATCTGTGTTAATTCTTTCTCCAGCTAGTATATGGGCTTCTTCTATAATAAATAACACTGGAAATGGAAGTTTTGTTTCTCTTCCTCTAACAGCTTTTTTTCTTTCTTCTAGTCCCCATCTTAGTAGATTGGATGCTATTGTGTCTGCCACTTCTTCATCAAATTCTGAAAAATCAAATACATTTATATACCCAGACTTAATTTTTTCAATTAAAGGAGGAGCTCCTAGTTTTATAATATGCCCCAATTCGAGTATCGTATCTTCAAGTTTATTTAAAACTTCAAATAAAGAATCTTTATTTACTCTATCTTCTGTTTCTTGCAGTTTTTCTATTTCTTCCTTTAATCTGTTTAAAAAGTTTTCTGTATCTATGTAAGCTTGCCAATTTTTACCTTTTTCTGCCTCTAGATTTTGAATTAAGTTTTCAAAAGCTTTTCTAAAGTATCTGTATTGGATATGGGCATTCTGTTTTATCCCTATGAATGATGCAAATTCTTTAGCTTTTAAATATGCTGGATTAATAAATGGAGTTATTTTATTTACTACATTTTTTCCATTCCTCGTTAATTTTGCTTCAGCATATTCTCCGTGAAAATCAAAAACTACGGCAGTTCCACCTAAATTTACAATGTTTTTTAATAAAACAGAAACAGTATTAGACTTTCCAGCACCAGTAATAGCTAAGATGGCTAAATGCCTTAATACTATTTGGTTTATATCAATATAAACAGGAACTTCCTCTTCTTCAGACAGTAGCTTTCCAATTTTTACAAAATTTTTACTTTTTTCACCAAATATTTTTCTTAATACACTTGCAGGTGCTTCATAAATTGGAGATGCTGGAAGTGGAGGAGTTTTAGGTATTTCTAAAAATACTTCATTTCCAATATCTATAATTTTCCCAATTATATTTATCTCACCTTTGATAGTATCTTGAGAAGATGAAAACTTTCTAAAATCTTCTGCTTGTTGAGGATTTTTTATATTTTCTGCTATATAAGGATTTTCTCTATATATAGATTGAATCATTCCAAGTAGGTTATGTTTCTGACTATTTTCTTCGTATTCTAGTATTACAAATTGGCCTAGTTTTAGGGGAATATTAGATACAAAATTTACTTTATTTGGCTTTGTTTGACCTACACAGACACCAATCTTTTTCATCTTGCCTTACTTAATGTATAAATAACCATTTTATAATAGCTATTATAGAAACTACTTGTCCTATCCAAAATAGGAACATCCATTTAATAGTTTCTGCTTTACTTTTTTCAATTTCTTTGGTTAGCTTAAGTTCAGTATCTTTAATTTCTTTTCTAACTTGTTCTATTTCTAGTTTTGTTTCTTCGATTTCTTTAGATAGTTTAAGCTCAACTTCCTTAATTTCTTTTCTAACTTCTTCAATTGCCTTGGTTAATCTAAGTTCAGATTCTTTAAGTTCTAGCGAAGTTGCAGCTTTCCTGCTTTCGACATACTCAACGAAATCTGCTAAAATTTGAGCTTTATCTTCCCCTAAATCCCTAAAAGCTTCGTATATTTTTACTGCATATCCCATAGTTTTTCCTTTTTGATTGGATATAATAATAATATAGAGCAAAAGAATAAATAAATAAAGGAATTTTTTATGCACAAGATTTTAATTATTGAAGATGAAGAAAGCATAGTAAAAGTATTGTCAAAAATTTTAAAAGAAAAAGGTTTTAATGTTGAAGTAGCAAAAAATAAAAGAGAAGCAATAAAAAAGTTATCCTCTCAAAATTTTGATATTATTCTCAGTGATTACAGATTACCTGACGGAAATGGTATAGAGATACTAGAGTTTTTTAGAGAAAAAGATAAAATAACTCCTTTTATTATTATTACTGCTTATGGTTCAATAAATGGTGCTGTAGAAGCACTACACAAAGGTGCTAGTCATTATATACCGAAACCTATAGACTTTGATAACTTGCTAAAAATTATTTCATTTTATATCCAAAAACAAGAAGATTACGAAAACACTAGCGATGAATTCGCTGGAATAATTGGGAAAAGCAAAAAAATGCAAGAACTTTTTCAAGAGATATCAATAGTTAGTAAAAGTGATGCTACTGTTTTGATTGAAGGAGAAAGTGGAACAGGAAAAGAACTTGTAGCAAGAGCTATACACAAACTTTCAAAGAGAGCTGAAAATCCTTTTATTGCAGTAAATTGTTCAGCTATACCATTAGAACTTTTTGAAAATGAACTTTTTGGACATGAAAAAGGAGCTTACACAGGAGCAGTTGGAAGGGAAGTTGGGAAAATAGAGCTTGCTGGAGAGGGGACTTTATTTTTAGATGAAGTTGGAGAACTTCCTCCTCTAGCTCAGGCAAAACTTCTTAGAGTTTTACAAGAAAAAGAATTTTTTAGGGTTGGTGGAACAAAACTATTACCTATGAAATGTAGAATTATATGTGCTACTAACAGAAATTTAGAAGAAATGGTTGAAAAAAAGGAATTCAGAGAAGACTTATTTTACAGAATAAATGTTGTTCATCTAAAAATTCCTCCATTAAGGGAGAGAAAAGAAGACATTCCTTTACTTGTTAATCACTTTTTAAGAAAATATGCTCAGCAAAACGAGAAAGAAATCTATGCAATAGATGATTCTGCCTTAGATGTATTAATGGAATATGACTGGCCAGGAAATGTAAGAGAGTTAGAAAATGCAATAGAAAGAGCTGTTGTTATGTGTCAGGAAGGCGTAATAAAAAAGGAACATTTACCTCCACGAATATTTAAAAACTCTAAAAAAGAAAGTGATTTGTCTATAGACGATTTAGGTACTACAAACCTCTTAGAGCTTGAAAAAAAACTTATTTTAAAAGTTTTAGAAGAGGAAAACTGGAACCAAACAAAAACAGCAGAAAGACTTGGCATTTCAAGAAAACAACTTAGAACCAAAATGAAAAACTTTGGTCTTCTCCCTTAATATTACCCTCCTCTAAGTTCCATTTGGAACACACATTTTTTTTATCTTTGGGCGATTTGGAACAGATTTATTAGCAATTCTATTTTAAAGTTCCCTATTTTCTTTGTTTTTCTATGAATTTAAACTTTTGGCATACCCTTTGCTTATATATAAAAACGAAACAATAAAAATAAGGTTTTTGTTATAAAAGGAGGTTGAAAATGAAATTAAAACTTTTAACAGCATCGGCAGTTTTACTTGGGGGTGTTAGTTTAGCATTTGCTGGGAACTGTCCTGGAGTGGAATCTCCAGATGGCAAGAAAGTGCTAAAAAAAGATATGAACCCTCCTCCTAGATTGTATGCAGTTCCTTCAAACTGTAAGCTAGATAATCCTAAGTTTGTTGCAAAAATGGCTGAAAAAGGGAAAAAACTCTTTAATAACAAAAAAATTGCTAACTGTGTTGCATGCCATAATGCTCCTGGTTCTGTTGGGGCTGGAAACATTGGACCTGATTTAACTGGCTATATGTCAACATTATTCAAAGCCCCAGATGCAAGAGGACAAAAGAAAAGTATAGATTGGATTTACCAGAGAGTAGCAGATTACAGAGTTCAAATTCCAGAAGAGATGAGAGACCCAAAAAGTCCTAAATTTGTTCCTTACTACAACATAATGACTGTTAACTTAACAACAGGAAAACTTTCTTATGATGATGTTTGTGCAATTACTGCGTTTTTAATGACTTTAAAGTAATGGAGTAAAGATTGAAAGCGGTAGTGGCTATGGTGGCTGTTTTAACTTTAGCTTTAAACTCTTTCGCAGAAGTTAAATGGGAGAAATATGAAAATGCTTTCAAAAGAGCTAAAAAAGAAAACAAGCTTGTAATGATTTACATCTACTCTCCAGAGTGCCACTACTGCAGAGAAATGGATGAAACAACTTTTGAGGATAAAGAAGTTCAGGAAACTGTGAATAAGTACTTTGTCCCTGTAAAAGTTAGAAAGTGCTCTGAAGATGGACAGGAAATAAGAAGAGAATATGGATATCTAGGAACTCCTACTTTTCATTTTATTGAACCAAATGGGAAAAAGATAAAAAGTATCTTCGGAGCTTGGAGAAAAGATGATTTTCTAAAGATACTTAAGTATTTCTATGAAGGGCATTACAAAAACAAAAGTATGACAGATTACTTTATGGAAAATTAAAAAAATTGGAGGTTATATTAATGAACAGAAGAAACTTTTTAAAGATGACAGCTATATCAGGAGCTGTTTTAGCTGTATCTCCAAAGCTACTTCCAAACACAGAGGCTAAAGCAGAACCTAAAAAAATACCTTACGAAAAGGTTTTAAATGAAATCACAGGAGGAAAAACTCCAAAGGACTCTGCAGATGTTAAATTAATTGCTCCAGCAATTGCAGAAAATGGTGCTGTTGTTCCAGTCAAAGTTGAAGTGGCAAAACCTATTGAAGAAGTAAAAGCTATTCACATCTTAGCTAAGAAAAACTTTAATCCAAGAAGTGTAAGTGTGTACCTTTCTCCTCAAAATGGTAAACCTTACTTCTCAACAAGAATAAGACTTGCAAAAACTATGGATGTTGTAGCACTTGTTGAGCTTGCAAATGGTGAGTTTATTAAAGCTGAAAAACCTGTGAAAGTAACAATTGGTGGATGTGGTTAATTAAAAATTAAAAATCAAAAAAGGAGGAATAAAAAATGCCAAAAACTGCATTAATAAAAGTAAGACCAAGAAGATATAAAAAAGGACAATTAGTAAGAATAGACTCTGTTATTATGCACCCAATGAACACAGGACTTCAGAAGGATAAAAAAACAGGGAAAATTATTCCTGCTGATTATATAAACGATATAGAAGTATTTTACGGTGGAGAAAAAATAACAACTATTAAACCTACTCAATCTGTAAGTGCAAACCCATACATATCTTTCTACTTAAAGGCTGACAAGGAAGCACCTTTAAAAATAGTTTGGAAAGATATAACTGGAGATGTTACAGAGAAGGTAATCAATATAAAACCAAAAGGGTAGGAGGAAACTAAAATGAAAGCTAAAAAATTAATTGGAGCATTAATGATATCAGGAGCCGTTTTTGGCTCTTTTGCTGCAGAAGGAATTTCAGAACAAGACT
>WFXI01000158.1 GCA_015490675.1 Hydrogenothermaceae bacterium | reverse complement strand
TAAAAGGTTTTCAGGTATGAGTAAGACAATAGAACTATCCAAATACTTAATGCTATTGAAGGAGATTAATAATCTTCCTGAAATTGAGAGAGCCCAAATAATAGAAGCCCCGGAAGAATACGCTGAGTTTGATTTATCTTTAAAAATCAAATTGGAGATCTTATAGAGAAAGGAAGAGCAGAGAATGAACACAAAACTAGAAAGGTTTATTGAAAAAAACAAAGAGTATTTAGAGTTATATGAACAAGACATAGATTTAAGTTTAAAAATATACCCTGTAGAATTTCAAAATTTTATAGAAAAGTGGGGGAAAAAAACTAAAGAAATAGACAAAATAAAAGACATAAATAAAAGATCTTCTGTTTTACTTAAATCTCTAATAGAGGAACTCCAGGATAAAGGAAAATTATACAACTATCTAAACGAAATATATAAAGAATTAAAAGCTTATAAACAATCAAATAAACATAAACCTTTATCCGATAATTGGGATTATTTTATAGCAAACGCCATCGAATTCTTAGAAGAAAACAGGACCCCCTTACAAAGATACTTCTATCATATAGACACAGATCCTGAATTAATAAAACGAGGAGAATTTATAAAATTCCCACAAAAAGACTTAGAAAAAATTCTAAAGCCATTTTTTCTTAAGGTAAGCTTAAACAAAGAAAAAATTCGAGAGTTAAAACAAAAATTACATACTCAACATATTAGAAATCTAAATAAACTTAGACAAAAAGAAAATGAGGATAAAGGCTTAATAAAACATTATGAAACTTACATTGAAATAGAAAAAGAGTTAGTAAATCAACTTCTTAACAAAGAAATATATCTTTTTTACTTTGACCATTTATTACCAGTTTACGGTGAAGGAGATTTACAACTAATAGACATTTTAGTTATGGAATATGTTAATACAATTGTTCAAAATAAAGACTTAGATAATATATTTCCTTTCTATAACAGAGCTGCCACATTCCCAGAAGGAACCATACAAAACATAGATCCATGGATATATGCCAGAATAACAAACTACGGTTTCCTTAGGATCCAAGTAGGAACAAGGAATATACTGGAAAAAATATTAGATATTTTCCAATCAGAAGCTGAACAAAAAAGAAAAGAAAAAGAAGCCAAAGAGGAAAATACAGAGAAGTTTTATAAATCTTACAATAAAAACAAAACACAACTCCCTATTCTCCACATAATATCCAGGAACAATCCATATCTATTGACCCCCGAAATATTACGAAAAAACGAGGAATTTAAAATAAACTCTTACTGGAGTAGCTTTATTCTTCAAGCAACTAAAGATGTAGAAATTTTTGAACCTAATGACATAAAAAACTTACTTGCTATCTTATCTATAAAGTCAGCATACATAGAACACTTAAAAAAAGAAAAATTATCAGATGAGGAAATATTAAAAATTTTAGTAATTGATGGGTTTAATATCCCATTACCTATGGTTGCTGAAATCAGAGAAATATCAAAAAGAAAAGAAAACTATCAAAGAATTATAAATAGTGTAGATAAAGCCCAAAAAATACAAATCAAAGGTAAATTATCCGTCGATATAAGAGGGGAACCTTTAGAAGTAAAAAAAGCATTTTCTTTTATTAGCGAATACGAGGAAATCACTTACAAAAACAAAAAAGCCTTAAATATTAAATTATCCCCCACCGTAGCAAAATTACTAATTGAAAAAAAAGGGAAATATTACAATAGGAAAGTAATAAACAACATCCCGGATAATCTTTTACCTCTTTACTTTACATTAGACAATTTCAGGCTAAATCAAAACATTAAAGAAAAAACAATAAGCAAAAAAGATTTATTAGAAAATTCAAGGCTCATATATGGGAAAACAGCCCAGGAAAGACCAGATAAAGTAGAAGAGTATCTAAAAAAGAAATTAAATAAACTCAAAACTGGAATACCCATAAGCACTAAACATAGGATTAAATTAATAGAAGATTGGGATGAAGTAGAAATGTATAATGGAGAGAAAGGGATAAAGATAATTTTTGCGGATTAAAAACCCTACACTCTCAATCCAAAAACCCTACACTCTCAATCCAAAAACCCTACACTCTCAATCCAAAAATGCACCTCTAACCCTTGAAAATCAACAACCTCATTTAGTCTTAATATTTTTAATAGCCTTAAGGCTATTATTCAGGTTTTTTTGACCTGAAAATATTTAGAAAAAAGTGAAGAAAAATGAAAAATGGCAAACAAGCTGAAGAGAGTTTTTCGAGGGAAATATAGGAATTCAGAAAAAGAAATACTGATACAAGCTTTTACTGAGGATTATAAAGTCTATTACATAGAAGCTATATCCACTGTTTCTTACACAAGCTTAGATGTTTCCCTTGAGGATTTTAGGATAGGAACTGACAAATGGGACATTATACTTTTTGAACAAAGTTTGAAAGAGAAACTGTCTTTAAACCCAGTTGAGGAATTTTGGGATAGAAAGTTTTTAAGCAAATGGAAAAAGGGGAGGATTTAACTATGGAAATTCTAAACGAAAAAATTCAGTCATCTCCAGGATTAATTTTGAAACTATTAGACAGAGCTGGATGGAGTTATAAGAAAATCGGAAATGTATATATGGGGGCTTGTCCGGTTTGCAAAAATGGGACCAGAAGCCCAAACACAAAATTTAATTTAGATACTAATTCTTTTAAATGTTTCAATGATAACTGTGGAGCTTCCGGGGGATTAAAGGAAGTAGCTGAGAACTTAGGAATAGATTTTAGAGAATTTCTAATAGATGAGAGAATTATAGAAGACAAAAAATTGCCTGAGAGAGATAAGCAGTATCAAGACTTTAAGAGGGATAAAATGCAAAATAAAGGGATAATTACCAATGAAGAAAAAAAAGAAAGAAAAATAGAAATAGATTTAGAGAAAATATCAACAGCTGTATTAGATGAAGAAGTCAAAAATTACCTTTTATCAAGGTATATAGACCCTGACGCTGTAAAAAGTTATGTAAGAATGGTAAGACCAGAACAGGATAAATCTTTTAGTTATTTAGAGAACTATTTCAAAGAAGGCTACAAACTACTTATTCCAGCTTTTGACCATGAAGGAAATTTGAAATCAGTAAAAATAAGAAATGTAAGGAATGGAGAAGGACCAAAAGTGAAAAATTTGAAAGGGTTAAAGCAATCAGCAATTGGTATAGATGGATTAAAAGAAAGCATTAATGATTATGTAATAGTAGTTGAAGGGGAAATTGATTATTTAACAGGCATTTATTTATCCCCGGGTGATGATTTTATCGCCATACCATCTTCTACATATACTTTTACAACTGAAGAAAAAGAAACTTTACCTGAAAAAGTTGTTTTACTACTTGATAATGATGAGGCTGGGAAATCTGCAACGGAAAGAATAGCAACGGATTTAAAGAAAGAGGGGAAAAAAGTTTATATAGGTCAATATCCCGAAGGGATTAAGGATTTAAATGAGCTTTTGGCAAGATATGAAGGAAATACAGATAAAGCCTTAGAAGAACTACAAGAAATTTTATTTATGGCATATCAAAATCCTTTTACTCTTACCAAAACACTTAAGGAAACAGGAAAATCTTTAATAAAAAGATTAAGGAACAGAGTTGAAGAAGCTGAAAAAGAAGGAAGAGAAAGACCTGATCCATTAGCATTTAAAACGGGATTGAATTTCCTTGATGAGTTATTAGATGGTGGACTAAGAAGAGGATTATATGCAATAGCGGGTCAGCCTGCCATTGGTAAAACTTCTTTTATTTTAGCACTTGCTAAACACTTGGCTGAGAATGGAAATAATGCCTTGATTTTTAGTTTAGAAATGACTGATGAGGATTTATTAATCCAGCTTTTAAGTTGGCTTACAGGGGTAAATAAAAGAAGGATATTAGATGAAACAGTAAATAGATTTGAGCTTGAAGAAATAGAAGAAGCCATGGGTAGTAGCATCTTTGACCATATTTTTATAGATACAGAAAGCAGAACTATAGAGGATATAGAAAAAAAGGTTATTGATACTTTGAACGATGTAGAAGGTAGTCGTTTGGTAGTTTTTGTTGATTATCTTCAACAAATCAAACCCAGTAAAGAATTATTAAAAAGCGATTATAGATTACAGATGAAGGATATTAGTTATAAGCTAAAGGAGATAGCAAATAGATATAATCTTCCTTTATTTGTTATATCTTCAACTCAAAGAGATGGATATAATTCAGGTAGTAATAAGGATAAACAATCCAACAAAAAAGAAAAATCAGAACCGAACTATATAGCAATGTTTAAAGAAAGTGGAGACATAGAATATAGTCTTTATGCTGGATATTACTTAGATTATCCTTCAAAAGAAGATATGGGAGGATTTATAAAGTCAGAAGGAGAACTCCCTATTAAAATAGTTAAAGTTAAATCCAGATTTGGCAGTGTTCGAGATAAGGACCATAAACATATATATAAGATTGCTATTCTTGATTTTAAGAGTGGAGAACTTCAGGAATATATGCCTATTTAGAAAATATTTATTAAATTATGGGTCCTTTGGGGAAGCCGAACACAAGGGTTCACCATCCCGCAGCTGCAAAGAGAGTTTTAAGCCTAAAAAAGTTAATGCTGCTGCAAATAATAAAGAAGTTAAGACCCCCGTCTTTTACTTTCTTTTACCTTTTATGTGTCTCTAACCAAATTTAGATTAATGGGGGTGTCTTTTACTTTTATACCCCGTCTGTAACTTTTTGTAATTTTTCAGACCCGTCTTTCAGTTTTAGCAAGTTTTACATACCGTCTTTAACTTTCTTTAAACTTTTAAGTGTCTGTTACTTTTTGTAGATTCAGGGAGTGTCTGTCAGTTTTTGTAAGTTTTTGCTGTTATATGGTTCGAAGTTTCAGGTTCAGGAAGCCCAAAAGTCCTGAATTTACTGTATAAATACCCCGAAAAGTTTGAATTTTTACTGTATT
>WFXI01000157.1 GCA_015490675.1 Hydrogenothermaceae bacterium | reverse complement strand
CCTTTCTTTGCAAAAATTAAATACCCAGTGTGGGCAACCATTCTATCTTCAGGACGAAGTCTATCTGGAACAGGTTTGTAATGTCTTTCTAAAAGTTCAACTACTTCAAGTTGTAAGAATTTATGTTTTTTTAATTCATCTAAAAGTAATGAAACCTGATTTGTGGTTGGAACTAAAAATCCTAAGTTTGCACCAGACTTTAAAGAGTTTTTTATGTTTTCTACATATAACCACGGTTCTTTAACATCTATAAATCCAGCATTAAAAAAATTTTCTGGAAGTTTTTCTTCTAAAGATTGATGTTTTATTTCCACATATTTTTCAAGACCTGCAAGGGATATGTTTTCATAAGCTTGCTTTATATACTTTTCTTCCCTTTCAAATGCATAAATTTTCCCATTTGGTTTTACTGCATTTGCCATTACGATACTTAATGCACCACTACCTACTCCACTTTCTAAAACATTCATTCCATCTGTAATTCCAAGCTTTATAGTTATATAGGCAGAATCTTTTGGATATATTATCTGAGTTTGCCTTTTTATTCCAAACATTATTATTTCATATAAAGAAGGCTTTAAAACTAAAAATTCCTCTCCTTTGTGTGTTTTTATAGTTGAGCCGTATTCTTTCCCTATTAATTCCTCTAGATTAATATTTCCTTTATGGGTTCCAAATATTTTTCCTTTTTCAACTTTTACAAAAAAAGAATTTTTTTTGCCCCTTAAATGAACTGTATCTCCTTCTTTTATCAAGACTTAACCTCTTTCTTTTTTATAAGCTCTATATCCAAAGAAGAAAAATATAAAAAGAACAACAAAAAGAAGAGAATATAAAGTTATATCTAAAATATCCATTTTTACAGCCTGTTTTCTACTACTTTTATAGTTTGTGCCACTTTTTTAGCCTTTTCTCTTGCTTCTTCAACTGTTTCTCCTGTTGCTAAAGCAACTCCCATTCTTCTTTTTGGCCTTGTTGTTGGTTTTCCAAAAATTCTTACTTTAGTATCTGGAATTGATAGAGCCTCTGCAATCCCTTCATAAATAGGAGCAACTGACCAATCTTTTGAATGGAAACAATAAGATGCCCCTGCTGGTGCTATCATTTTTATATCTATTGGAAGTCCAAGTATTGCCCTTAAATGTATTTCAAACTCTGACATATTTTGAGAAATCATTGTAACCATTCCTGTGTCGTGAGGTCTTGGAGATATTTCGTTAAACCATACCATATCACCTTTTACAAACAGCTCACAACCAAAAATTCCATATCCTCCAAGTGCATCTGTTATTTTTTTTGCAATATCTTTAGCTTTTTCTAAAGCTGTTTCACTCATAGGATGAGGTTGCCAGCTTTCCCAATAATCTCCATCTACCTGAATATGTCCTATTGGAGGACAGAATAATGTTCCCTGATTTTTTGTTCTAACTGTTAAGAGAGTTATTTCATAATCAAAATCTATAAATTCTTCTATTATTACTTCTCCACCTTTACCTCTTGCATTTTCTTGAGCATAATACCAAGCTTTTTCTATTTCTTCCTCTGTTTTTACTACACTTTGCCCTTTACCTGAAGAACTCATAACAGGCTTTACAACTACAGGAAGCCCTATATCTTTAACTGCTTTTTTGTAATCTTCTATATTTGATGCAAATCTGTACTTTGATGTTGGAAGACCAACTTCTTCAGCAGCAAGTTTTCTTATTCCTATTCTATTCATTGTATATTTCGTAGCCATAGCACAGGGAACTACATTAAAACCTTCTTTTTCTAATTCTACTAAAGCATCTGTATCTATAGCCTCAATTTCTGGAACTATAAAATCTGGTTTTTCTCTATAAACTATATTTTTAATTTGCTGTCCATTTTTCATATCTATAACATAGTGTCTCTGTGCTACTTGCTGAGCCGGTGCATTTTCATAGCTATCTACTGCTATTACTTCTATTCCAAGTCTCAATGCTTCTATAGTAAATTCTTTTCCAAGTTCTCCACTTCCAAGAAGTAAAATTTTTGTTGCATTATGGGATAGTGGTGTTCCTATTTTCATTTCTCAGCCCCCTGTATTTTTCTTATTCTTCTAGCAAGTTCTCTAATGGCTTCTATTTCAGAATACCCTTGTTCCATTAGTTCTCTAACTGTTTGTGCTTTTGCAAGGGTATTTACTACTTCTAAAACATCATCACTTATATAACATTCATTTTTCCCTTGATTTTCTATAGCCTGAGTAATGCAGTTTTCAAGTTGCTCAGGAGTAAATTTTTTTGCAAGCTCTTTTATTTCTTTTATGTTCATTTTGTATT
>WFXI01000156.1 GCA_015490675.1 Hydrogenothermaceae bacterium | reverse complement strand
ATTTATACCTGCAAGTATTCCTGTTGCAGAAGAAGCTACATATCCTTCAACTCCTGTTATCTGCCCTGCAAATAGTATTCTAGGATTTGATTTAAGTTGAAGGGTTGGCAATAAAACTTTTTGAGATTGGATAAATGTATTTCTATGAATTGAACCAAGTCTAACAAATGTTGCATCTTTTAAAGCTGGAATTAATCTAAAAATCCTTTTTTGCTCTGGATATTTTAGCTTTGTTTGAAATCCAACTAAAGAAAGTAATGTTCCTTCTAAATTTTCTTTTCTAAGTTGAACCACTGCAAAGGGTTGTTTACCTGTCCTTGGGTCTACTAAACCTACTGGTTTCATAGGACCATACAGTAAAGTTTGTTTTCCTCTTCTTGCAATTTCTTCTATTGGAAGGCATCCTTCAAAATAAACAGCCCTTTCAAAATCTTTTAAAGGAACCTGCTCACCTTTTAAAAGCTCATTGTAAAATACTTCATATTCTTCTTCTGTTAAAACACAGTTAAAATAATCACCACTCCCTTTTGAGTATCTATCTCCCCAAAAACCTTTAGAATAATCTACTGTCTCTGCATCAACAGTTGGAGCTATTGCATCATAAAAGTACAAATATTCTGAACCTGTTAGCTTTTGGATTTCTTTAGATAAATCTTCTGATGTTAAAGGTCCTGTAGCAATAACTATATAGTCATAATTTAAAGGAATAGTCTTTACTTCTTCTCTTATAACATTTATATTGGGATGATTTTCTAAAATTGATGTGATTTCCTGAGAAAACTTTACCCTATCTACTGCTAAAGCTCCCCCTGCAGGAACTTTATATTTATCTGCGACAGATAAAATAAGAGAACCTAAAAGTCTCATTTCTTCTTTTAAAAGGCCAGAACCAGTTCCTACTTCAAAAGAGCCTAAAGAGTTAGAACAGACAACCTCTGCAAAATAAGGAGTTTTATGGGCAGGGGTCATTTTTTTAGGTCTCATTTCAAATAAATCAACTTTATATCCTGCCTCAGCTATTTTAAAAGCAGCTTCACTACCTGCCAGCCCTGCCCCTATAACTGCTACTTTTGCCATTTTACTCTCTTAATGCCTTTAAAACTAGATTGTCCAGTTCTTCTGCTTTTTGAATGTTTCCAGTATGTTCAAAAGGAATAGTTCCTTTTACTGTAGCTCCTGGGAATAAATTGTTTTTTACTTCTTTAACAGATATTTCTATTACTGCAACAGGAAAAGGTATGTTTTCAATCTCTTCCTTTATTATTTTAGCCTCTCCAATAATTGATGATGCAATTCCTTTTCCAAAAACTTCAATGGAAACATTTGGATTTTCTCTAATGTTATTTGTAGTAGTAGAATTAGTGCTTACAGCCATTCTTAAAGTATTTTCATCTTTTGCAATTAACCATGTAATAAATGTAGTATAAGGTTTATTACCGTTAACAGTAGCAACTACCGCTGGAGTTAAGTTTTGCATTAAATTGAGTAAAGAAGTATCTAAAGCCATTGTCCTTCCTCCTTTTTTATTTTAGACAGACTAATCCTTTTAAAATACAAGGACAATGGCACTAATCATAAAATTTAACTACCTTTATTATTTAGAAACAGGCTCTAATTCAACCTTTTCTATATTTACCTGAGCAGTGTCTACTGGCACTACTCCTCTTTCTGCAACTTTTTCATCAACTCTTTTTGGTTTTAAAACTTTTAAGATATATTCCATTGCTTTAAATGTTTTCTCTTTACCACCGCAAGTGTAAACATCTATTGCAGCATAGCCGTGTTCTGGCCAGGTGTGGATTGAAATGTGAGATTCTTCTAAGAGAATTACTCCTGTTGCTCCGTGAGGGTAAAACTGGTGAAAGTGAGATGACAATTTTGAAAGATTAGCGTACTTTACAGCTCCTTCTAAGAGCTCTTTTACATCTTCAACATGGTCAATTTTATCTCCATCTACTCCGTAAAGGTCAGCTAGGATATGCAGTCCGAGGGTTTTTTCCATTTTCTATCCTCCAATGTTATTTTTTCCATAAATAAAAAGTTTTTCCTTGGGGCATTATCACTGCCCATAACAAAAAAACCTCCTTTTTGTTTAGGATAAAAAATTTTGAAAGCAGGGAAATTATTATATTATAAAAATGAATATATGTGAAAAAAATAAAAAAAACAAGAGGAAGGGCTTAAAAGCCCATTTTTGTATTTGAGTAGTTTTCTTCAAGATATTTTATGATTTTTTCTGCATCCTCTTTTGGAATTGGAGCTTTAAAATCTTCTATCATCTGATAAACTACATGTCTCCAGAGATGTTTTCCTGTTTTTCCTTCTGATTGGTCAAAAACATATCCAGGAGAATGGCACATTAAACAATACATTTCAAATTCCTGTTTTCCAGGAGCATCTTTCATTTTCCAGTTAAAGTATGGAAGTTCTATTTTTTTTACTTCTGCAAAAGAGATGTTTATGAAGGCTAAAATAGATATTCCTAAGATTACTAATTTTTTCATTCTTCCTTTCCTCCTTATACTACCTTTAATGTAATGCTATCTAATCCATTCCACATATATCCACCTGGATTCCAACCTGTTTCATACGGTTGTTCTTCATTATTTTTATTAATAGCTTTTACTAATACTTTAATTTCTCCTTTCTTCTCTGGTTTGTAGTAATAGAACCATTCTCTAAATGAGTATCTTCCAAGTTCAGGACCTAATTTTGCCTGTTTCCAAGTTTTACCATTATCAAAAGATACTAAAACAGTTTTTATTCCATATCCTCTATCAAATGCAACTCCAGCAAGTTTAACAACTTCTCCTAGTTTTACAACTGTATTATTTTCTGGCTTTGCTATTACAGATTTAGTATTCATGAATGTAATAATTCTTTTTCTTTTTGGTTTTTCATCTGGCTCAACACAATGGCAAGCATTGTCAGGAATATGATAAGCTTTAGCCATCCAGAAGTTTTTAAGCTCTTTATTTAAAACTGTTATTGTAGTAACTGCTTTTATCCAATGTGTAGCATACCATCCTGGAACGACTAATCTTAAAGGAAAGCCATTTAGTAATGGTAAAGGTTCACCATTCATTTCATAAGCTAAAATTAAATCTTCATATAGGCATTTATCTATATGTAGGCTTCTAATCACATCTGGTGTTTTTGGATAAGGTGCTTTATCTAACCCATCAAATGCTACTTCTATGCTATCTGGCTTTACTCCTGCATATCTTAAGATATCAGCCACTCTAACTCCTGTCCAAAGGGCATTACCCATACTTCCGTAAGTCCACTGTGTTCCTGTTGGAGTTTGTTTTTTCTGGAAAAATGCTCTTCCATTTCCAGAACATTGTAAAACTGCATAATAAGAAACAGGTTCAAATTTTGTTTTTAAATCTTCTAAAGAAAGTTCAACTTCTCTTTCTACATTTCCTGTAATTTTTAGTCTCCACTTAGATGTATCAACCTCCGTTGGAATATCAGAGAGGTGCCATCTAACAAAAAATGCTTCATTTGGAGTAATAGCTTTATCAAAATATTTTTTAGGTGTTTCTAAAACAGGTGGTCTATCAACATGTAAAATCAAAGGAACTTTTCCAGGATACTTTACAAGAGGTGGATAATTTTCTATTGAAATTTCATTTGGATTTTCAAAAGCAAAAGCTTTATTTAAAGAAGTTACTCCACCAACTGCTGTTAGACCTGCTACTGCCAAACTCCTCTTTAAGAATTCTCTTCTTGTTGACATATATTTCCTCCAGAGCCTTTAAATTTAGAATATAATTATATGTGTATATATCAATTTTTAGTGATAGATTTAATTAATAGTCCTATAAAGCCGATACTTATAAATACGAGGTTTATATGAGGTATCAGCTATGATAATAGACAAAAAAGTAATTGTTAGAAAAACTGGAATTACAAATGTGAAAGAAATCAAAAAAATTTTAGAAATTGAAGGTTATAACTCTATTTATAGCTGGACAGATGCTCCAGGAACTGAGTATGACTGGCATACTCACAATTATAGAGAAGTAAGATGGGTCTACAAAGGAAAAGTTATTATTGGTTATGAAGGTGGTGAGGTTATTTTGGAACCAGGAGATATGCTTGAAATTGAAGCTGGAACTAGACACTGGGCAAAGACAGAAGAAGGTGTAAGTTACATCTGTGGGAGTAAAGAGTATATCTCTTTTTAAAGGAATTAGAAATTGAGAATTAAATTTGAAGAAATTGATAAACAGAGAATAGAAAAATATCTAGAACTTCGTAAGCAAGGATTTAAGTTAAAAAAAACAAAACAATTTAGAGATGAAGAAAAATCGAAGAATTATGTAGAGTT
>WFXI01000155.1 GCA_015490675.1 Hydrogenothermaceae bacterium | reverse complement strand
GTAAGAAATCTATCTATAGACTTTATCAAAATTGGAAGTGATTTTATAAAAAACATCCCTAAAGACGATAAATACAAAGCTTTTGTTGAAAGTATAGTTATTTTATCTAAAAGATTAGGAATAAAAACAATAGGTGAAGGCATAGAAAACGAAAAAATATTAAAGCTTGTAAGAGAACTAGAAATAGACTATGGGCAAGGTTTTTACTTAGGAAAACCAAAAAAAGAAATTTAGATATACATTTAAAAGGACATCAATACCACTTATAGAGAAATTATTGAATGATTTGAAGAAAGATTTTAAGTTAGTTGTGAATTATTAAAAGGGGCAAAAGCCCCCTAAATCTTTAAAATTTAATAACTTTGTTTACAGGTTTGCCGTTTTCTATTGAGGTGATGGTGACTCCGTTTTTGATTTGGTTGATTCGTTGAAATAGAACTTGTAAATTTGGCTTGACTTTCTCTATATCTAACACTATCATATCTACCATAGTTGAAAGGAGTTCATACTTTACTTTGAGTTCCTTGTATTCTTCATAGGTTGGGATTTGTCTTAATTCCTGAACGAGCCGATTATATTCGGCTCTTGCTTTTTCTATTTCCTCTTTTTCCTTTAAAAACTTTTCTTTCCAATAGTTTCTGATGGCTTTTGTGGTTTCTATTTGAACTTCTCTAACTCTTTTTCTTAATTCTGGTCTAACTTTGTTTGGTGAAACAGTATACAAAAAAGCAGGGATATCAAACAAACTTATTGCTTTCATATTTTGTATACCTCCTTTTGTTTGAAATGGCAGTTCCAAAATGGAACATCCTTTCTCCTTAAGTTCTTGCTCTTTTCTCCTTTGAGTTTTCCAATCAGTTTTTAGTCCTTCTTCTACAAAAGTTTTCCATGGAATAAACGGTTCTCCATCTTCTAAAATTGCTACTGGAATTTCAACATCTACAATCTTGATTTTTCCATAGTCATTAACTTTCAAGGTGGGGTTATTTTGACCCCTCCTTGATTGAACCATTGATTTTACTTGTTCATTTGCGTTTGCCATAGCTAATACCTCCTTAAATTATTATCAAGATTTCTTGATTTCAAGATAAATATATAATCAATCTTTTGCCTTGTCAAGTTATCAAGAAAACCATATAATTAAAATATGGAGGAAAAGTATATGGATAAAACTTTAGAAAGGGTTAAATATGCAACCAGTTTAAGAAAAGACTTGCTGAAAGAATTAAAAAGATTATCTGTTGAAACAGACAAACGCCAGAACGAACTTTTAGAAGAAGCAATAAAATTACTTTTAGAAAAATACAAACACAGTGGAACTAACAATGAATGAAATTTATATTTCATTAGGAGACGAAACATTTAAACTTCCTATAGTTGAAAAAGATGGATATGTGTTTTTAAAAGACATTGTCAGTTTTATTGCAACAGAAGAAGGAAAGCCAATAAGCGTTTCTAAATTTCAAAGTATGCTAAAAGAACTCTTTGAAGAAGATATACCATTAAAAGTGTCTGTGGAAGATTATGTTATAAAAATCCTTCCTTCATTGCCTTATATAAAAGGATTAAGCATAGACAAAGAATATGCTTACACTACATTAAAATATTCTCTTTATTTCTCTTACTATATCTTGAAAAGCATAACCTTTGAAAAGTTTACTGAAGTAAAGGAAACATTAGAAAGAGAATTTAAACCTATTTTGGAAAATATGGAAGATATTATGGGGAAAGCTCCTGACGCAGTAGATTTACAAGATGGAGAATTGGTAGAAGTTAGGAAACTTGAAAATGGTTTGACATTGTATGCAAAGATAATTTCAGAAAAAAAATAAAACTACTGCTTGAGAAGTATAAAAATGAAAGCTCATCCAGAAGCACTTAAAGAGTTTGGAAAAAGTTCACTAAATTTCAGTGTCGCAGTTCTTGTATTTGCCATTTTACAACCTGTTATTAGTGAAAAGGTGAACTTTTTAAAATTGATTGCTTTTGGAATTGTTTATATATTAATTGTAGTATTCGGAATGTTTTTCATAAGCAAAGGAGAGGATAATGGAAATAAGCAGTGAACTGGCAATTTTTGTAGTTTTAGGATTTGTTCTTATTGCTTCTGGCATTGTGTATGTTTTATTTGGTAAAGATGAGAAGGCAAATATGGATATATAATAATTTAATACACAATCCGAACTCCTAATCTCAATCCGAAGGGGAAGGGCAAGCTAATGTATCAATCCGAAGCCCTTCCCAAATAAAAAAAGGAGAAAATGGACAAAGAAAAGGAACTTGAGCTTAAGAAGTTAGAGATAGAAAAAGCTAAAGTAGAGCTGGAAAAGTTAAAGATTAAGGAAGGGCTATTTAGGACTTTAGTTATAGCTTTACTCACTGTTGGGGCTGGAATAGGGACTTTAACACTAAAAATTAATAGTAGTATTCAAATGTATGTTTATTTGCTTTCTCTAATTTCTATTGTATTTGTTTTGCTATTAGGGTTTGTTTTATCGTTATGGTTTTCTATCAGAAAGAAATTAAAGGAGTTAGAAAAATGGTTGAAGTAATAATAACAATTTTGGGAATATTAACGATTTTAGTCTTTGGAATAATGGCTTTCCAATCTATTCAAGACTATTTAGAGGAAAAGAAGCAGTGAGGGAGGAACAATGGATTATAAATATCTCTTAACTAGTATTTTATTACTAACAGCCTTAGCTTTATCACTTTTATTTATATTTACGCCTTATAAATATATTTCTTCGGGGAAAGGGGCAATATATAAGATAAATAGATTTACTCAGGAAATATATGTAATATATGGGACAAAAGAAATGAAAGTTTTCTATCAGAAAAATTACAAATACGAGCGGTAGATATTGTTATCAAATATTCAAAACACACATTAGAAAGAATTAAAGAAAGAAAACAGCGAGGGGAAAACAATGAAGAAGTTATTGTCATTTTTCTTCGTAACTATTGTGTTATTTTCTTTTTCTTCTTGTTCTGTAAAAGCAGCAAAAGATAAAGATATAAGAAGAGTCAAGAGTGTTCAGATAGGTGATTCCAAAGAACTAGTACTAGAAAAGTTAGGGAAGCCTTTGACTATAGATAATTTTGGAAACTTTCATTATAAATTTTGCTCAAGCAAAGAAGTAGAGTTTAACACTTTTACACATATTTATATGAATGTTTTAACTTTAGGCCTGTGGGAACCAATAGGATATGCAGCTGAAAAAATGAATGATTGCGATTATGAAATTGTTATTGTTTTTGACAAAGAAGGCGATGTTTCTGGAGCATATACTATAGATGATTATAAAATAATATTAAAAACTGTTGATATTATTAATGATTCTTTGAAAACTGTAAAATCAAGTAATAAATATATTTTAGTATATTATGACGATAATTTTGGTTGGTTTTTTGTTTTTAAGGAAAAAATAGATTGTGCTTATAAAGGAAAGTATATAAGGGCATATTTTAAATTAGTTCCTTCTACTTCTTTTGCAATTAAAGTGTATAAAAAATATCAAAAAATACCTGCGTTCGTTAATGATATTATTTTATTTGACCCTAATGAAAATACATTCCTCGAAAAAAGTATTCAGTATATAGATAAAAATGGCATATTAATAAATGAAGAAAAAACCTATTCATGGACAGATATATATCCAGACACATTCCAGCAAGTATTAATAGATAGCCTTTCTTACTATTGTGTTAATAAGCTTCTTAAAGAATATAAAAATGCCCCTGATAAACCTAATATGGAATTAAGATTACCACAAACCTACAAGAAATTAGAACTATAAAAGGTTAGCTGCTCTTCTTCACCCTCATCACGCTCACAATATTCCTTAAAGCCCTCTCATACCCTTTTCTTAACAGAGGGTCTTTTATATTTTTGTATTCTTTGTAGAACCTGTTATAAAGCTCTTGTAGCTCTTCCTTAGATTTTTCTTTTAGTAGCATTCTAGCTTCTGGTTTTGTATATATTTTAATTTCAGAAGGAACTTTTTTATTGTAGAGATAGTTATAAAATGCTTGTTTAATTGATTGCATATCTGTGAAATATCCTTCTTGAATTAATGTTTTTACGATTTGCATAAATTTTGCTTTGTCTTTTTTTGTATATGCTTCTTCAAGTTGCCTCATTAGTTTGTCTTTTTCTACCCTTCTTTCTTCTTTTAAGTCTTTTAATTTTTCTTTCATATTGTAAAACTTTTGCAACTTGACAGGAGTTGCTCCAAGTAATAAAGCAATAGCTTCCTTTGTAGATGCTTTTATTATAGGTTTACCTTCTCTGTATATGTATCCAGAAGTTAAAGCATCAATAGCATCTTTAACTTTTCTCAGATAAGATGGCAACAGCTTTGATGCATAATATTTAGCTTTTTCTTCATCATCTGCAACTGCATATCTAACTGCTTTTCCCATATTGTCTATATATTGCAATGGAGCTGATGATGTATCTGCAACAGAACTAAATATATCTCCAATTCCCATATTTTTATAAAGAGCCATTCCAGTTAAAGCTCCTAATAATCCATATTCTCTAATCGTCTCTAAGGTATCCCTGCCTATCTTACCTGTTTTTACAAGCTGATTTTCAATAGGCTTTCCTATATTCTCATAGACCCAATCTGTTACCCCTAGTGCATCCAAAAGTTCATATCCAAGCATAGCATGAGTTCCTAAAAATGTAGCTAACATCATAGACCCTGCAACTCTATACTTCCAAGGAAGCCCCAATAAAAAGTTAATTTCTTTAATTAAAAATGGCTTAAACATCATATATGCTCTAACAACAATGTTTCTAAGAGCTGGTGGTGTATCATAAACTTTCATGTTAAAGTTAGTCTGTAAAGCAAACTCTTTTGCAATTTTTACTTTATTCCCTTTATAACCAGTTGCCTTTAGATGCTCATACTTTGCTAAAAATGCAATAGCTCTGGCAAGTCTATCTCCAGAAATAAGTGGAAACAACGAAATTTTTTCTAATAACCCTTTAGAGAAAGTTTTTCTAGTATATTGATTCATCTCTGCAATAGTAGGACTATCAGAAACCATTCTTAATGCAATCGCTCTCATTCTTTTATCAGTTAAGAATTTATACATTGCTTTTAAAACAAACTCTCCAGCTTTTAAAAGTTCATGTTTTTCTCCACTTTCAGCAAGCTGTTTTGCAAGTAATGGCCAAGTATTAGAAGGGATAGTTGAAAGCTGAACGATAAATTGAATAGGTTTTAAAAATCCTAAAAATATATGAGTAAGAAGTTTATACATTTTATTCATAAGAACTAATGCAGGTCTATCTCCATATGCAAGCCCTAATCTTTCAGCAATTTTTTTGATTCTCTTATCTTTTGTAAATACCTCGTTTAAAAATTGTTCAGTTTTTCCAGGATTACCCAAAACCGCGTTAATAAAGTCAGCTATATATTCAGCTTCTATTCTTTTATTCTTGTCAGGAATTTTGCTAATAGCATTTTTAATTTCTTCAATTGGCGTATCTTTTGGCAGATTTAACCCATAGTCGGATAAAAACATGCTAATAAGTTTTGGCTTAACATCTTCCATAGCCCTGTATCTAGCCACTTTATGAAGATACCACTCTATATCGGAGAGCAGATTTTTATCAGGCAATCCTTTTAATTCTACTAATTGACCTCCTTTTTGTTTAGCAAAACTTTGAGCTTTTTCTAAGGTTTTAAATCTTCCTATAATCTCTCCATCTTTGTTGTAAACAAGATAAGGGAAGTTTTCCCAACCCCCAACTCCTTTTCTATTTTCCTTAAAGCCAATATATCTATGAAAAGATAAAGAATTAATTCTTTCTTTTAGTGCTTTTTTGAATTTTTTAGGGTCTTCTAAATCGTCAAAGTTAACTAATTTAAATTGAAACTCTCTAACTTCAGGAACTGCTACATTTGGATTTTCTTTGATGAATTTCTCTGCTTCTACTTCTTTTTTAAATGTCGCTAGTATATTTCCCTTTTTGTCTGTTACATAGTAATTATTAAAGACATGTGGAATATATCCATATAAAGTCTTTACCTTGTTTAGCCTAGAGGCTAATCTTCTCATTTCAGGAGTTTTAAAATCATTAACAGTTAATTTTTCTACAAACTTTTTCTGTAATTCCTCTTGTTTTGGTAGATTAACTATCTTTTTAGGCAATTCCTTAAAGAATTCACCTTTCTCGATTTGTTTTTCTATTGCCTCAGCTTTCTCTATTTTGCCTTTTCTTAAATGTCTTTCTTTGACCTTTTGCAGATGAGCTTCTGTTATTAATTGTAAGTAAGGTTTCCATTTTCCCGATTTTATATCTAAATTATCAAGTTTTAACTGCCTTGCTGCCCATTTCATTCCAGAATCAAAAACTATATAAGCATTTCTTATATTTTCAGGTAAAGGTTTACCAAGAGCCAGCTCTATATCTTCTACCTTTTCTAGCTTAAACCTATCTCTTATATGCAGTATATTTTCAAATATTTCTCTATCTGTATCAGTTTTAAGATATGAATTAATTTTCTCTAAGATTTTTCTGTAACCTTTTTCTAGTCTATCCTGTTTCTCAAAAGCCTTTTTAGCAAGTTCATAATATTTTTCTTTACCTATTTTTTTAAATACATTTTCAGGGTCGTTAAATGTTTTATCCCAAAAAAATCCAATATTATCTGATAATTGCTTCTTTATCTGATTTTCAATATAGTCTGCAGATTCAAAAACTTTTCCTAAAGGAACTCCTGCGTAAAATTCCTTAATGTTATCACCGCTTGATTTTTTATATTTTTGAATTAAATTATTAATAAGCTCTTGGAGTTTCTGATCCTGCCCAGAATTGGACTGGGCTGAGGCACGCAGAAACTCTGAGAGCTTGTTTTTATTTACAAAGTTAACTTGTGGACTTATCTGTATCTCCTTATTAAGTTTGTCTATATCTTTGAAATATATAGTTCTAATATCATTAACTTCTGTAGCACCTCTTCTTTTGGAATTTATTTCGATTGCTGATATTAATAGATTATTCCCTTTAAGTTTAGGAATTAAAATTACCTTATTTTCATTCTTTGGTGATTGGTAAACTGCAAGAGGATCATTAAGATGAATATTAAAATCCTTTAAATCTTCAAGAGTTAATTCATGTTTCGAAATTTTATTTTTTATTATTTTTCTTGCTAAAACAATTTCCTTATCTGGTATCCCTGCTAATTGTAATATTTTTGATGGTCTACCTATTTTAATCAACTGCCCTGCAGGGAGTTTTCCTTCAATAGCTAATTTTATGGTTTTATTAAAATCATTATTTTGAAATTTCACATCTACATATGCATCTGTAGTTTCTGCTCCAGTCTCTTTAACAGTTTCTGGCAAATCTTCTCTAGTTTTGAGTTTGTTTTGAGTTTCTTGAAGCTTTTGCTTTAATTGTGGAGGAACATCTTCCATATTCAACACTTCATCAGTTTCTTTTAAGAATTGACTATTATCACCATTCTTTAAAGCTTTATATGCATTAATCAGTTTTTTTGTTGCATTTTTAGGATTAACTTTTGAAAAATCTTTTACTAATGTTTTAATTTCTCCTGCTAATTCTTCAAATATAGGTTCCGCCTTTTTAGAAACTGTTTTAACCGCTTTTGCAACAATAGGGCTTCCTGCTCCAAAAGCAAAATCTATGGCTGTATCTACTCCTGCGTCTTTTAAATCGTAATCTTCTCTTCCTGCAAGATTAACTGCAGTATATCCAAGTCCACTACCAACAAAATCAACAACAGATTTTCCAAGTCTAGATTTTGGATTTAATAATGTAGCTGCCAATCTCCCTGAAGCGTTCATTGCAGGTGAAAACCCTATTAATGAAGGAATTTCCCTTATAATTTCATTCCCTATTTCTCCTACAGTTCCATGAAACTTATATTCTGGTGCATCTGCCTGCCAATATTCTTTTGTATCTTTCCCAACTTGTTTTATTTTGTTAGCTATTCTTTCTGCTTGATATTGCATTCTAGGGTCTGGAGTAATTAGTTTTGATACTTTACCAAATAGCTCTCCAGCAGTATCTAAAAATTGCCCGCTACCATAGGCAAACTGACGCCAAACTTTTTCATAAAAAGGAGCTTCTTTAACAGATATAGTTTCCAGTTCATCTGGCGTCTTATTTTCAAATGCTTTTACTACTTTTACCTTTTCTACAGCGGGAAGCCCTTTAAAATCAGGGTCTATAGTATCTAAAACTTTTATTCTTTCCTCTACTGGTAATTGATAAAATTCAGGGTCTTTTAAAACAACTTTAGGAGAAACTTTATCTTGCATTTTATCTTAGCCCCCATTTGCTTAAATATTCTTCTTTTGTCAAAGACTTTTTATTGTTTTGAACCGATGTGTTTCCCCTTACTGGGGATATGCTTTTACCTTTTATTTTGCTAACTTTACCAAGCTCTGATACTTTAGATGCAGGTAAAGCTAATGTTTGTCCATTATAATTAACAGAAATAATAGGTTCTCCATCCCTTTCACCTACCATTCTATAGGCTTCCCCGTTTATCTCAATCAAAGGTGTTAGCCCATCAGACCCTACAAGCTTATATTTTCCAGATTTTGCTTTGATATAGATTTCTTTAACAGAAAAAAACTTTAAGAGGTCATTAAAAGACACATTTCTTTCAATCTCTACAGGAGTTCCAAATACATCTGTAGATTTTTTCTTAGGAAGTGTAGACTTTTTCTTTGAAAGTCTTTTAAAAAGATTGAAAACTTGATTCGGTCTTAAGATAATACTATTGTTTTTTTTGTTCTGAGAATTTTTGTTAGAATTTCCATTATCTCCATAATATCTAAATTTTTTTGTAATTATCTCTCCATTTGGTTTGATGTATTCTCTAATAAAATATAACTTTCCATCTTCCCCTACAAAAGGTTTAGATTCTGAGATTTTTATATTTCCTTTTGTTTCCTCTTTTGCAACAGGTAAAGTTTCGTATACAATTTCTCCTGTTTCTTTATTAAGCTTAGCCTGTTTCCATACTGGGTTTCCATTTTCATCAACAGTTTTAATAGGTTTCCCCAATGCGAATTTATTTGTTTTCTTTTCAACCTTCGGCAAGTTAAACCCATAAGCCTGAGCTATAACATAATCCTTAGCCGTTGGAATACCTTTGTTGATAAAGCTATCAGAAAATAGCCCTCCAACCTGCTTTTGTCCTACCTCAACGCTAGGGAGCAAAGACTTAAACTTTTGAATTAAACCTGTTGGCTGAGGCTGTGCTTGAGGGTTTAAGAAACTACTAATTGACGAAGTAAAATTATCCTGCATATTTCCGCTTAAAAACTGCTGTGCTGCTAAATCTACAGGATTATCAAGCATAGGGTTAGGCTGCGTCAATTCAATAGTAGGAGTAGTATATCCAAAAAGAGTATTAAGTCGTTTATTCCTATCTTGTTCATCAAGTTGCTGTTTATAAGCAAGTAATTCTTTTTGTTGTTGTAATTTTTTATTTAGAAGTTCTTGTTCCCTTTCATAAGCTAGTTTTTTCATGTATGCATTAAGTAAAAGTCCTGATGCTCTATTTATAGCATCAGCAATAGAAGTGTCAGGTCTTACAACTACAACAGCCATTGTTTGCCTCCTTTAATTTTTCAATCTCTTGTGAAAGCTCTTGTATAGCCTTTACAAGAATAGGAATAAGTTCATAATTTACCTCCCATCGGTCGGAAACCCAGTTTTTTAAAACTGGGAGGAGACCGATAATATTTTTTGTTAAAATATTTCTACTATGAAACTTAAAAGAACTATTAAGCTTGTTGTTAAACCTTCTGAAGAAGAGAAACAAATCCTTTTTAAAACTCTTGAAGAATACAAATTTGCCTATAACTTTGTAGCTGAAGTAGGTTGGAAATCTGGTGTCTACAACTCTGTAAAACTCCATAATCTTACTTATACCTCCGTTAGAGAAAAATCCTCTTTGCCATCTCAACTTGTTATCTCTGCAAGAATGGTAGCTTCCGAAAGTCTCAAATCTGCTTTTAGTAGGAAAAAGAAAGGTCTTAAAGTTTCCTGTCCTTATTCCAACAATCCAGCTATTAGATATGATAAAAGGTCTTATTCTGTATGGTTTGATAGAGAAGAAATATCTATTGCTACAATAGAAGGTAGACTTAAGCTCAAAATCAAAATTCCTGAATACTTTAAACAATATTTGGACTGGCAAATTCGCTCTGCCTCTTTGAAATATGATAAAAGGCTTAAAAAGTTTTTCTTTAACATAGTTGTTGAAAAAGAACTTGAAGAAATACCTGATAATGATACCGTTGTAGGAGTTGATTTGGGGCTTTCTAAACTTGCAGTTGTATCTACTGCCGATGGAAAAATTAACAAATTTTTTAATGGAGGACATATAAGGGCTGTATCTGAAAGATACTTTGCTATAAGAAAGAAACTGCAGTCTAAAGGCACTCCTTCTGCAAAAAGACATCTTAAGAAGTTGTCGCAGAAGGAGAAACAGTTTCGGACTGCTATTAACCATAAAATAGCCAAAGAGATTGTTAGTCTTGTTCCTGCTGGTGGAACTATTGTATTGGAAAAGCTTAAAGGAATTAGAGAAAGGATTAAGGTATCCAAAAAGGAAAGAAGATGGATACATAGTTGGAACTTTGCTCAACTTCAACAGTTTATAGAGTATAAGGCTCAAAGCAAAGGCATAAAGGTTGTGTATATTAATCCAAGATGCACTTCTCAAAGGTGTAGTAAATGTGGACATATAAGTAAGTCTAACAGGAAAGACCAATCTCACTTTAAATGTTCCTCCTGTGGATATACTATTAATGCTGACCTTAATGCCAGCAGGAATATAGCTATTAACTATCTGGTCTCTCAACAAGAGAGACTGGGGCACAGGGTAGCAAGTCTCCCTGTGTGGGCTGTTGTCAACCAGCCTAATGTAAGGGGGTTGGCTAATCTTTCCCATAGCTAACCTCACTTACAAGCCTCGTTCTTTAGAACGAGGTAGTTGACAGTAATAAATCCCCAAATACCCATTTTGCATTTGCCCTACCATATCTGGAAAAACTTCTTGCAGTTCTTGAGCTATAAACCCATAGCAAACTTTATTAGACCCTTTATATTTGAACTTTTTAGGCTTTAGCTTTTTTAACTCTTCTACTGCATTCACCTTAAATATCCTCTATATCTTATTTAACTTTTCTATTTGAGCCTGCCATTATGTATGCAGCTCCCAAATCACCACCTGCCCCTATTAATGAAGCAAGTAAACTATTATCAGGAGGCTGATAAATCACATCACCTTGAACTCCATATCTTGCTAGGTCCTGCTTCATCCATAAATTCATTGGGTCAACAAAGTATGTCTTATAAGCTATTGAAGCAGGGTCTATTAATGCACTTTTTAATAATCCAGCTTGTGCAGTTGCATTGTTTAGATAAGCCTTTTGCAATCCAAATGCTGGTAGATTTCCAAAAGGCGTTTGAATGTTAAAGTTAGGCATACCTAAAAGTAGCCCTTGAACTCTTTGGCCATATTGATTCGCAGCATTTACATAATTATCTCTAGCTTCTATCATTCTCTTTTGAAACTCAGGGTCAACTTCATATGTTTGAATATCTATTTGTTGCCCAAAAGGGACTATTCCAGGAAAAGTGTAATCTACCTTTTTCTTTCTTAATCCAATAGACGGTGCGAAAATACCTTGATAGAAAGTTTGTAGAGCATCATCTCTTTTTAAGACTTTATCTTCTGGAGATATAACTTTAGTTTTACCTTTATTGCCACCACTTAAAAGACTTCCTAAAGCAGCCCCACCTGCAATAGCAGCAATTGTTCCTAATCCTAACATTATATTTAACCTCCTTTAAATTCCGATTAATCTTGTTAAAAAGCCAACTGCTGGGCTTGGATTATAAGAATAAGATGCAGAGTTATACATAGAAGTAGAAAGGCTATTACTTCTAGATGTAGATGAACTTTTAGAAATCTTACTAAGGTTACCAAACCCTTGAGCGAGATTACCAAACAATTGCAGAGTTTGCATAGGATAATTAAGAGCTTTATTTATCCTATCCATTTCAAGTTGTGTTTGTAGATTTGCGAGATTATTTAGATAATTACTAGAAACTCCAGCAATAGCCCTACCAGCAACAGAAGAATCTAATATTCCTCTATTTGCTAAATTCGTAATTGTTTGATTTACAGCAGTATTTACTGCAGGCCTGTAATTCCTAATCCAGTTTTGAGTTGCTAGCTCATTTAGCCTTGCTAAATTATCCAAAACTTGTTCATTAGGTTTAGCATACATAACTTGTTTTGACAAAGGATTCATATAACCAGCAAACATAGAAAATGTATTTTGAGCATCTTCTAAAGCTTTACCTAAAAGACCTGCATAACTATTTGCCCTAGAGAATGAGTTGCTTCTCGAATATGACCTAGAATAAGAGCTTGACCTTGACCTAGAAATTAACCTATTCCAATTAGGTCCTGATATGTTAATTCCGCTAGCATTAGGACTTATAGATGTCATAATTTAAACCCCCTTAGGATATTTAGGAAAGATATTATCTATAGGCTGTAAATCAACCATATCTATATCTGTTGGCAATTGTGGAAACTGTGAATAATCTATTGCTTGCTCTATCTGTGACTTTAATTGTCTATAAATTTGTTTAACCTGATTAACCCAGCCTACTCTAACAGCAACTTTTATAAGCTGCTCCCAGTAAGGTTGTTCTACAGTTGGCAAAGAGGAAACTATAGTCTGTAAATCACCAGTTCCTGCTAATATCTGACTAGCATAATTAGCACAGTCTTTATAGATTTGGTCTGTTGTATAAACACTATTTAGAGTTAATAAAACAGAGCCACAATACTCCTTATCTGCAATATCTGAGCGTTGTTTAACTTCAGGATAATACTTTTCTATATATTTTCTTGTTATGTTGCTAAGGTGTCTTAGAAGATTTTGCTTAGCTTGCAGAAGTTTTAAATTATCTACTTGAGATTTTTCTGTTGTTGTTAGCTCTTGAACTGTTATATTATCACCTTTTTTTAAAACTTTAAAATGGTCAGGATCTGTGTCTACAGTATCCAAATCAATGACAACTAAATTATTGCTAATTTGTGGTTTATTTCTCAGTATAGCCCTAATTGTAAGTGTGTCTTTATCTACTACAAAAAACATTTTTATCCTCCGTAAAAATAAAATTCTTTCAGAGGCAGGTTAAAATTAGAGGTTGTTATTGTTAAAGTCGTTATAGTATTTGAAGGTGTTATAATTGTAGGTGTAAAGTTACCTGTTGCTGGAGCATAGGTAGAAATAACAACATTAGAAAGATTTTTATAAGTTATTAAATCTAAATCTTTGGCATTAAAACTATTTAATGCATTATTAGTCTTTAATAAAAAATAATTTGAATATGTTGAAGTACCTTCTATATAGTAGAGTGTGCCAAGTATATATATATTATTGCCATTATTAATGATTCTACCAATACCGATTTTAGGTGTAAATCCTTTAATATACAAACTATTGACTGGTATTAAATTAACATCGAATTTAACTAAACCGTAATTAGTGCCATTACTATATATACAAAAGTAACCATCTGTAGTAGATTTTACATCTTTTACTATTGTTTGTGTTTTATCTAAAGAACTAACACTAATAGCGTCAATTAAAGATAAAGTTGCCAAGTCATACCTTGCTATTATGTTGGAACTTGAATTTAATATTAAAAAATTGTTTGCATCATCTATGTCTATATAAAGAGCAGAAGTTAATCCTGTGTATGTGTTTGCTACTAGATTTAAGTTGGTGTCAAATTTAAACGCTAAATAATCACAAACAATATATATATTACCTAAGCTATCAATTTTTATAGTGTTATTATAATACCTATAAGATGTGGTCCCATCAGTAATTCCAGTCTGTGCTACTATATTAAGATTGTTATCAAACTTTACCAAATGTAGTTCATATTGAGGAACAGCAGAATTATAATAACTAAACACTACATAGACATTGTCATATTGATCTACATCTAATTGACTTACATTTGAATTTGCTGAAAAATTAGATATAGATACCGCATTAACAATATTAAGATCACTATCTAGTTTAAATAAACCATCTGTTGTTAATAAAAATATGTTTCCATTATTATCTGATTTTATTGAGTAAGTACGGTAGGCTGCATTTATTATTGTATGTTTAATATAATTTAAATTTTTGTCAAATTTGTAAACAACAACATAACCTGTTGCTGTATAACTATTATATAAATAACCTGCCAAGTAGATAAACTCAGAGGACAAACTAATAACACCATAACCTATCTGTATATCTTTACTATGAACGAATAGAGTTAATTTATTTTTTGTAGGATAAACTACAGAGTTATAAACATCCGATACAGTATTTATGCCATCAGAAACTTCTATGATTATATCTATGTTGACAGGTTCTACAACCTCGGTTACAGTTATATAAAAAACATTATTATTGAGTGTATCTTGCTGTACAGAAATAAAAGGGTTGGTACTATACACATTATAACTTAGTATATCCCCTTCTATATCAGTTGCATTTATTGTTAATGTATAAGTTGTATTATCTTCCTTAACATCTTTATCAAAAGAATATGTAAAAGTTGGCGATTGGTTATCTGTAACTGTTACTGTGAATTCGGAATAATTTGAGTAATTCCCTAGTTCATCTGAAGCCCTACATTTAAATGTATAAATATCTCCAACTATTGCAGTTGCTGGAATTGTCCATGTAACACTATCTCCAATATAGACAGTTCCATCTGGCAATATCCATTCATATGATACATTCGAGAATTTATCGTACGGACTATAAGAAGCAGCTGCTTTTAAGACAATATTGCTACCTGCTATATTCCCAGAATTGCCCGCTATGAATGGTGGTTTAAAAACAGTATTCCTAATATCAAGATGCGAATTTGTGTCATTATTATGAGCATAAATTAACGGGTCATCAATTCCATTAGACTTTATTGTCCCATCAGGATTATGAGAAATGTCTAAAAATGATTTAAGGTCTGCTACTGACCAATTACTGTCAACTACTTTTGTAGCCTTTACAGTTCCATCTGCATTATGAGAGCTGCTTAAAATTTGCTCTAAGTTTAAATTACTAAAAGTAAACTTAGTTTTATCTGACAGCAAATAATGAAAATTTCCGTCATAATCAAAAGACTTAAAAAGCTCGTTAAAATTATCCACATACTGCTGATGTTCTGCATTATGCTCATCAGCATTAATAGTTTGACCTGTTATATAAGCTGTAAGTCTTGATATATTCTTACTTGCCATTATGAAACCTCCATTGAGATTGCTTCTAATACAAATCTTTCATTAGATAAAAACGAAAAATAAATATAGTCTCCACCAACAAGCTGTCTTTTAGGCACAAAGAAAAGAGAAGGATTAGACCATTTATCTACATCCCATAGAGAATCACCAAACTTTGCTATTTTATTAACAAATACAGACGCAAAGTTATATCCTTTATCTCTTTTAAACACATTGACTTGAATATTTGCATCATCTATTCCAGATGCATATAGAGAAAATCTTTTGATTAATAACTTCCTATATCCACCAGAGTTTATTATTTTTGTTTTAAAAGTGTAAAAATTAGATTTACCATTATCAGTATTTACATTATCCATCTTAAATAAAGCATTAATTCCACCTAAATAAACTTGATTTTCAATAACTTCTGCAACTGTTATTTCTTCTTGCGTAGCTAATGAAGTAAAAGCATTTCTACTAGGGTTATATGTAAATCCAGAAAACCTTGCAAAAGCAAAAATTACATTTTCAACAGGAATAGGAATTAAAGAATAATTAGCATTTTCTACTAAAAACCTTTGATTAATCTGTACAGGCTTTATGTCCCCATACTCAACAACAGTCTTTAAACTATATAACTGCCCTCCGTCTAAAAAATAAAGGTCTCCAAGTATTGATACTTTGTTTCTTCCATTTGTGCTGACCCCTTTAGATACTAGAGATACTACAAAATCGGCTTCAGAGTTTCCAGATAAAGCAAATATTCCTCTGTCTTTGCCTTCTTTAAATATCAAAAGTTTATCGTATATTTGGTCTATTGCCGATATATCAGACTCATCTTTAGAGCCTACCTTAATAAAGCTCCACTTTGCAGTATCCCTAATACCTGAATAGTAAAGACTGTCTCCTTTAGCAAGCCAAAGCCTTTCTTGCCTAAACTCTATAAAATCAGCAACTACATTTAAAACATCAGAGATTGAATATTTAATATCAATTGCAGTTCCGCTATCAGGTGCAGTTGAAAATGTTAGATTAACAACTCCCGCATTATAATCAACCGTTCCAGTTAAATTAGTCCCTGAAATATTGCCTTGTCCATCATCAGTTGCAGTATATAAAACTCCTCCAATAGCGTAAGTAATGCTTACACTTGTAGGACTAACAGGAATATTTTTTGTAGTATACGAATAACTTGTAGTTGCTCCATCGCCAGTTCCTATATTCTCTGTAAAGTAGATTAAATCGTCAATTGTTCCATAAGTTGTGCCATCATAATATTTGAGTTTTCCTCCATCAGCTATCCATAGCTTTTCAAAAGCAACTTGCATATAAACATCGCCTAAATTATCATGAGTTCCTATACTAGTTAAAGCCGCTCCGTCCCATTTATAAACATTTCCATCATCACAAGCTACATATAAATCATTTTTAAATTTTGATATTGCTAAAACTTTTGCTGGAGTATCAAAGACCTTTGTAAATCCAGGTCTTGAAGTGAGCCTTCCTGTATTTGAAACATACAGATTTACACACTCTTGAAGTTCATTATCAGCAATCAACGCAGGGTCTTGAGTATTATTAACCCCTTGCCAGTCTGTAAAAGTTATAACTTTAGCCCTTTTTAACATATGCCTTACCGCCAAAAACTCTAACAGCTAAATACATAACAATTCTTTTCCATCTAGATACGCCTAACTTTTTCATCATCTTTAAAAAAAGTTTGTCTGCTTCCTTCCTGCTAACTAAACCTGTTCTATACAAATAATCATGTAAAAGAGCAGCTAGTCCGTATTTCCCCATTGGTGGCAAAATACTCCAAAAAGCCTTAGGCACAGACGCAAAATCAGTTATGAATCCCTTTGGAATAGTAAATTCTCTACCATCTATCTCAACCTTTACAGGTTTGACCAAAACAAAATTCCTCATCTTTTCATCTGCAGGCTTTATTAAAAGCTCCATCAAAACCTCCATGAAATCCTAAAGCCTACTATTTTTTCTTTTATCCATCTTTTTAAGCTTTTTACAAAAACACTAACCCTAACTCTCACTTTATAAACCCTAACTTTTTAGCCTTTGCTACAGCAACTTCAACAAGCAAGTTAATCGCAAATTCTGGAATTTCAGAAAAAGCATTTTTTATAGACTCTTTAACTTCTTTAGCCTTTTTAGCTCCAGATTTACTTCCATACTTATTTTCAACTTCAACAACCTTTGAAAATGCTAAATCAATAGCCCTATCAATAAGACCTTGAGAAAGATTTGTCAGTTTTGAAACAATCCAAGGCAAAACCGTTTGCCACGGCACAAAAGAAAGCAAAAATTTAACCATTTTAACCTCCTTAAACAATAAATGGCATAGGCCTTTCTACATTGCTATTTCCATAGCTATTAATAACTTGAATAATCCTTGTTTCAAACAATTGAGCAAGTTGTGTTTCAAATGCAGTATTAAACTCAAGCCTGTTTAAAGCTAAATAAATAGCTATTTCTCTAAGCAGATTGACAAAAACATTTGGAATAACTAGTTCATCATTAACAGAAACATAAGCAGGATACATATAAAAGTAATAAAGATTAACTGTATCATTTTGAGAATACAAAGAATTGCCAACGATTTTATAAGAATATTCATCTACTTCTGCATCAGCAGGCAAAGACTTTAAAATATATCCGTTCGCAACAACTGAATATTCCCTTACAAAATCTTGAGGAAGCTCTGTTTTACCATCTATGAGAGTTAAATCAGTCTCTTTTATTAGTCCTTTAAAAGCATTATTTATGCATATGTTAGATATATAATCCTGAGCTTGATTAAT
>WFXI01000154.1 GCA_015490675.1 Hydrogenothermaceae bacterium | reverse complement strand
TTTTTTTTCTTTGTAGTCGTATTCAAAATAAGTGAATAGGTTTAAATGTGCTGTTTTCCTATCTTTGTATAAAATTTCTATTTGGTCTAACCATTTATCGGTATATTTTCCTGTTTTTATCTCTATAAATAATAATTGACAAATTATTTGCCTTTTTCCGTTTTTATCTGGTTTTATATAAGAAGTAGCTATAAACACATCAAAATAATTTTTATTTCCTTTCGGTTCACCTCTAGTAAAAACTATATCACCACTTAAAATTTTAGTTCTTATACCGGAATCTTTAAATTTTTCAAAAGCTTCTCTAGTATCATAAATTAAGATACTTTTTATAAAATCGTGAAGATATGCTTTTATATTCAACTTTATACCCCCTTTATCTAAAATTCACAATTTCCCCATCAAAAATTTCTTTCACTTTAAAGGCAATTTCTATTCCTTCTTGCATATTCTTTGCTTTAATTAAGACTTTTTGTCTTTGCTCTTCTACATTCTCACAGTCTTTTATCAGTTTCCACAGCTGGTTTGTAGTTAAGCAAACAAAACCTTTATTTATAAGCTTCAGCTGGGCTGTTTTGGTTAAAACAAGGGGAATAGACTGATTTTGTATTTTCAACTTTATAGGTTTTCTTTTTTCTCTAATCAAATCTTCAAGCTTTTTAATGTCTTGATAGCTATACTTTTGCATTTTCTATTAATTTATGTATATGTTTTCTATATGCTCTCATAATTGCTTCATAGTCTTTGTCGTAGATTTCTCTAAGTGTTTTTTCATGAAAGTCTTTTTCTTTTCTAAATGCATATCCTACATGGCAGTTTGCACATTCTCCTCTTCTCCATTGCTCATAAGATTCTTGGGGAACTACTTCTCCCCCGCAGTATTCGCAAATCATTAATTAACTCCTTGCATCTGCTTAAGTTTTCTATAACTAATGAATTTAAAGGGGACAAAATAACCTAGCTCTATTAATCTATCTTTAAGTCTTAACCAGTCGGAGTTATCTATTTCATACTTTCTTGGGTCTTCATTTGCTGTAATTATTGTTTTCATTCTTCTTAAGTATCTGTAATCTAATACTGTAAATAGTTGATTTATTTTGTATTCTGTTTTATCACCTGCAAGAATATCATCAATTATTAGCGTTTCTACAGTTTGAAGTTTTTTTATGTATGAATTCAGGTCTTCTTCTGTATTTTGGCTTTGAAAGTTAGTTATCTTTAAATCAAAGTCTTTTTTTGGAGTGAAGTAAACAGGTCTTTCTTTTTGTATCTCTTTGATGAGTATTCTTAATGCCATATGAGTTTTACCTGTTCCGTAAGAACCGTAGATAATTAAAAATGGCTTTTGTTTATGTAGTTTTTGCATCCAGTTATTTATCTTTATTACTGCTTCTTTTCTTTGCTGGTCCTTTGCTTTAAATGGTTTTTGACTGTAGATTTCATATAGGTTATAATCAATACCTGAAGTTTCTATCAGGTTTTTTAGAGTTTCTGATTCGGCTTGAAGATAATAGTCCTCCATAAGGTCTCCGTGGAGGGCTAATTTCCTTTCATAAGCTTTTTGGGTTTCTTCTAAAGAGTTTTTTATTTTGTCCAAAAGCGTTCCTAATGTTGACATCTTCTAACCTCCTTTATTTTTTTAGATATTGCTTAACTTCTGGAATTATTTCTAAAGTTTGTTTTTGAATTTCTTTTGGTAAAAGAGGGATTGAGTTTGCTATAAACTCAAGTTTTTCTTCATTGCTTTTACAAAAACGGTTTAGATAATCGTCTTCTGCGAATATTGGATGTAGGTTTTTAATTCTTTCTTTTAAATCGTCATCTGTTGTGTCTTTTATGTGTGGATATGGGTCATATCCTTTTTCACTGGTGTTGGTTTTAGGAATGTATTGTCCTCTGTTTACTTTCTTGAAGTTGTCATAATTTAAAGCCCAAGCCAAGTCTGGTCTCCAACCTGATTTTAGATTAAATAAAACTTCTGATTGAGCTAATTTCTTAAAGTATTTTTCAAGTTCTTCTGGAGTGTATTTTTTACAGATTGCTTTTAAGTAAATGAGTTCTTTTGTTGTTAGATTTTCTAAGGTTAGCTTATAGCCTAGTTTTTCTTCCATATAGAAATTCCAAAGTTCTAAAGCTTGCTTTATATCTGTTTTGTATTCGTAAGCTTGTCTTACTTTTTGCATTGTTTTGGCTTTGGCTTTAGACTTTTCGGACTTTTCAGTCTGATTTTGCTCGCAAGATTTCTCACGCGTTATCTTTTCCGTTTTTGTGTTTAGGTTACCTTTTTCTTTTAAATTTGAGTTTCTTTCACTTAAATTTTTGTTTTCAAATTTTTGTGGCGGTGTGTCCTCTATAGACACTGATTTATGATTATGAGATATATTTATATTTTCAGTAAGAGCATTTATATTTTTATATAAAGCATTTGTTTCTGTTTTCACCACATGTGGATTCTGTCCAGATGTGGTGTAGAAAGAATCTGGATGAAGTTGGCTTTTTTCAGGGGTTTGCGAAGGTTTAGCAATTTTGTTTGTAATGTGTTCAATTTTTTCATTTGCTCTACTGTTGTCTATAGGTTTATAGATTATCTCTATATACCATCCCTCTACTCTACCTCTGTTGTCTACTTTTTTAACAACCTCTATAAGACCTAGTTCTATAAGTGCCTTTTTGTATTTACTGACTGTTGATGTAGTCCACCCTAAACCATTTGCAATATACTTTGTAGTAGCCTTGATTTTTGAGGTTTCTTGCCAGATTGCTGTTTGGTAAATAAAACTGTATAATGCTAATAGCTTGTCTTTTGGATATTTGTCTTGCTTTAAGATTATAGATGTCGCCTTTAAAAATGCTTTGTTGCAACTTTCCATTTTATTTTTCCTCCTTGTTTTTTATTTTGAAAATTGGAAGTTTAGTATTTTTGACTTGTTGATATCCTATTTTTTCTATGTATCCCATAGATTGAAGTGAGTTTAAGATTCTAGTTATTTTTGCTCTGTTCACTCCCATTACTTTACCTAACATAGTTATGTTTACTACAACCTCTCTATCTTCGTTTGCACCCTTTAAAAGATAGATTAAAGTGGTAATATGAAGTTTTTTTAAATCAGGTTTCAAGATTTCTTCATCTAGAAGACTTGATGGGAACAATAAATATGTTTCTTTCATGATTCACCTCCTTCTTCATTTTTAAATGCCATTTCTACTTTTACATAGTATTTGCTAGGGTCTTTTTTACCTTTGTAGATTGTTATTGCCCAGCCACTTCTTTTGTTCTCGTCTTCCTTTTCACAAACAAAGGTTCTTGCAGGTTGACCTTGTTTCAATGGTGATAGGTCTATTTCTGCAAAACACATTTCCTCATAACGCCATTTGTTTTCTTTTAACATTTATATAACCTCCGTAAAGCTGATTATTTCAGGGATTAGCATTTTAAATGCATCTCTTTTGTGGTCCTGTTTTTCTTTATACAATTCAGTGTAAATTTTCTCGATTTCAGGGAATTTGTTGGACATTGCAATTATTTGCCAAATTTTTTTAGATCTAGCTTTCCAGGAATTATGTTTTACTATCTCAATGTCTATATGCATCTCATTTGCTAGGAATTCTAAAGCTGTAATAACTTTTATAGTTTTTTCTCCTCTTGATTTACCAACTGCTGTGATTGGATTTCCATAAACTACATAATCTTCTACTATCATGTAAGTTACTTGATGCTTTATTATCAAATCTCTTATAGCTTCTTTTATCTTTAAAACCCTATCAAAATCAGACCCATCTTTTTTGTATGTTTTTATAATTCCGATTTCTAAAATCTTGTTAGGATACTCACCTATTGCATAACCAGTTGATGCTATTCCAGGGTCTATTGCTATTACACTCATAATCCCTCCTTATGTGCATAACAAATAAGTAATGTAATAGCAACACCGCAAAGTGCGGAAACTATTATTAGTTCTGGCATCATCTTGCAAACCTCAAAGGGTTGTTTATAATTAGAGTTATGAGTAAGCTAAAAAATGTTGCTACTGAGCTTGGTAAAGGTTTTATAAATTTAGCTATTGCTTTTGTTGTTTTTGCTTTTCTGCAACCTTTTGTTAAAGGTGAACTTACAGATAAATTGCTGTTTACAGCTCTATCTGGAGCATTTGGATTTTTAATTTTTGGTTCTATACTGTTATATATAGGAGGTGATAAGTGTGATGACAGTTGAAGAATATTACACTCTGTTAACTTTTTCCTTGTTAGGTATAGGTTTAATAACAACAGTTGTTCTTGTTTATCTAATAAAGCGTGAAGAGAAAAAGCAAAAACACTCATCTTGACAACTCCTTTGCTATGTGGATTATTTCTAAAATCTTCTCTATTGCTTCTAGTCCTTCTTTTTCTATCTTTTGAGCTTCTGTTTTTGTAATTTTGTTATCTGCCAGTGAGTTTCCTACTTCGTCTAGGAATTCGGAAAATTCTTTTAGGCTTTGTGCTGTTTTCTTTGTAAGGATTACTGGGTGGGCTGTTGTATCTATGTTAGGCAGTTTAAATACTGCATAGCCACTCCAGTTTGCAAATCTTTTGAGAACTTTTTCTGGCTTTATAGTTAGCCAGCCACCAATAAATACTGCAAGACTGGGGATAGTTCTGCCGTATCTATAGTCGTGTATTGAGTGTGGCGATGCCCCAATTGCTTCTGCTAGTATTTCTTCTGTGTATCCTTTTTCTTTTCCTTCTTGAAATAACTCTGTTGCTAGGTCTAGGGCTATGTCTTTATATGCTTGTTTACACATATTTACCCCCTATATATTGTATATCTAAATTCTTTTGGATACTATATGTAGTATTAGGCAGAGGGAAATTTAATTTAAATACTTTAAAAAGGAGGTTAGAAAGATGTCGAAAAAGAAAATTTTTAAACCAGGTCAAAAAGCCCCTGTATCTGGACAATACAGGAATGTTAAAACTGGCTATGAAGTTACTGTAGTTAAAGGTGAGCCTCTGCCCCCAACTCCTACAAAGGGACAGGGCTATATTTTGGCCGACAAAACAAAGCATAAAAAGAAATAAAATTTTACTCATTTTCTTTTCCCTCTGCCTTTCTTTTGTAAAAACATCTGAAAAAGAGCATCGATTTACCTGCTTCCTTTAGCTCATAATCGTTAAATGAAACTCCTTTAAAGTATTCACAGTTAAGACATATATTCCCGTCTTGTTCTCTTTGTTCTTTAGGGCAAAAAATGTGTAATTTCGGATAAACTTCTATCATTCCATTTCCTCTTTTTGTGTTATTCCTGAAAAATGTTTATTTGCTGTGGATATTTTTTGTCTTTTCTTTGCCTTACCCTTATTATCAGGAGGGCAAGACAATGCTAAAAAATCAGGGCACGAAGCCCCAAAAAAACGGAGGTAATAGCTACGGCTGTAGGAGGACAAGGCCCTATTCATCTTCCTACCCCTGCAGGCTCTTTATCTTTTTCAAAAAAACTCTCAGCTTTAACCTCTTGATTTGTCTCGTATTCTATAAGTCTTGCCAAAATCCAAGAGGGTTTTATATGCCCATTTACAATGTCGGAGAGATGTGTTCTGTGAACCCCGAGTTTTTTAGCAAAATCAGAAATTTTTATATTGTTTTCTTTAAGCCATCTTTGGAGTTCTGTTTTATACATTGGATAACCTCCTTGCTTAATAATGTAGTATATAACTACGATAAAGTCAAGAGTTCGTAGTAAATTTTTTCTTTTAAATTGTAGGAGATTACTACATAATGATTTGTATGAATAGTAAATTATCAGTTCAAGGAAAAAAGATACGAGAATTAAGGAAAGCAAAAGGTTTGTCTTCAGACAAGCTTGCAGAGATAGTTGGGACAGCTGGGGCTTATATTAGAGAGATAGAATTAGGAAAAAGTCAGCCTTCTTTAAGGATGCTAGAAAAAATCGCCCAAGCTCTTGGCGTAAGTGTAGCGGAGTTATTAACAAGTCCAGAAGAAAAGAAAGACAAGCTAGGTCAGTTAGAAGAAATTACAGATACAGTATTACTGCCAGTCTATAGAGGAGTTCCTGCAGGACCATTTAGGGAAATAAGTGATGCTGAAATAGTAGATTATTTATCAGTTCCAAGAAGAGCCTTAAAAGGGATACCAAAAGATTACACAGCGTGGATAGAAGTAATAGGTGATTCAATGTCTCCAGAAATAGAGCACGGCGATTTAGTATTAGTAGCAGATGGAAGTTGGGTATCAATCAACAATGGAGATAGAGTAATAGCTATATTAGATGGAGAGGCAACACTTAAAAGATTTTACGACAAAGGAGACTACATAATCTTACAGCCAATAAACCACAACTACGAGCCAATGATGATAAGCAAAGAAAAACTAGACGAAATGCCACTATACCTATACAAAGTATTAGCAGTGCTGAAGAGGTATTAGAAAGTGGGGAAAGTTGACAAACACTTTGAAGAAGCTAAAAAAGAACACACACGGATAAAACATAAAATATTTAAAAGGACATTACAAAAGTCTTTATATATTGCAAACTATGCTACAAGAAAAAAACCGAATATAATTCCAGAGTATCTGTATATAGATTTTTTTGCAGGTAGTGGGGAGTTTGGAGATGGTAGCAAAGGTTCTCCTCTTATTGCTTTAGAAGTTTTCAATAATTTTTTAGAAAAGAGTAAAAGCAATAACTTTGAAGATATAGTAATTTATCTAGCAGAAAAGAAAGATAGTCACAGAGAAAATTTAATGAAATTAGTAAACTTGCACAATTATCATAATTTAAAAACTGAAATTTATACTGACTGGAACAAAAACAAACAAAAATTTGAGGAGATTATTTCCACATCTTCTTGGGGATTCCTTTATGCAGACCCCTATGCATCAGAACTTAACTTGAATGAATTTTTAAATCTGTTAGAAAAAAATAATATTTTTAAAGATGTTATGATTCTATTTAATATGCGTTATTTAATCAGGACTATAGCAAACAACTACAAAGGAGCTTTTGAAAGAGTTTTAAATGTAATAGGAGCAAAGGCAAATGAAGTAGAAAAGATTTCTGAGTCACACGAATTTCAAAAATTATGTAAAAAAATAATATGGGAAAATTTATTCTCTTACAAATATTTTGTAATAGGTGTTGCTCTTCCTATAGTCAGAAAAGGAAAAACAAAAGAATTACCCTTATTTAATGAAGTTATAAAGAAACAAATTCTCGTAAATACAGATTTCTTTTATTTAGTTTTAGCAACAGATAATTATGATGTAGCAGATGAATTTATAAAAAGCTACGAATCTGAAGTAGAAAACTATTATAAAGATAAGAAAAATGTTTCGTATGAGAAAATAGCCAAACGGTTAACAGAAGTTTTACTTAAAGTGAAAGAATCAAAAGAGACAATTCCTCTTTATGAATTTTTAATAGCAGGAGTAACGGACTTTTATTCATGGAAGGATATCGTTAACAATAATTACGCATTACCTACAAAAAATAGAATAATAGCTGCACTAAATATGTTAAGGCAAAGAAAAATAATAGAATATGTAAATGCTCCGAGACATGTCTTATATCAAAAAGAAAAGAACAAATATGGGGGAAAAGGAGATTTAAATCCATCAAAGATAAAATCTAAAAATGATTTAGAAACTATTCAAATAAAGGTAATTCGTTAGAAGTTTTAAAAACATTTATAGCCTTAGGCATTTCATCATAAGTTCTGCCATCAAGAAGTCTGCCAGTCTTCTTTTTATTAACACCACCCCATTGTTTAAAGAAAAATGGAACATTATACTCTTTGCATTTATCCCTGATATTTATAACCCATTCTTTTTTCATAGGTCTAGCTCCAGGACCACTTTCACCACCAACAATAACCCAATCTATGCCAGTTAAATCAAGATTAGGTAAATCACCTAGAAGAGGTTCTAATGATAAAAACTTAACTTTAGCAGGAGAATTCACGAGATAATCAATTCTCCACATATTTTTTTCGTTCTCTACTGTCACGCCTAGCCATATATTATCAGTCCACTTAACTTTATTCATAATCTGAGGTATTCTATCAGCTCTTTTTGTTAGAACTTGAAATATGTGCCAATTAGCTTTATTCATAGTTTCAAAGATTTTAATGATAAAATCATCAGGCACATCTTTATGAAATATATCAGACATAGAACAAACAAATATAATTTGGGGTTTTTTCCATTTTAGCGGTTCTTCTAAAGTTTCAGGGTGTAAAGTCAATCTAAATCCATTTTTATATTTTTTATGTCCCATAGCTTTAAGTCTAAAGGCTAATCTTTCAGCATAACAATTAAAACAACCTTCACTAACCTTATTACACCCAGTTATCGGGTTCCAAGTGCTTTCTGTCCACTCAATAGATGTATTTTTAGCCATAGCAATATTAATTATAACTTTGTTTTTCTAAAAAAGAATGATTTAAGACACTTTCTCTCTTCCATCTCAACCCTCCTAAACCTTGTCTCACCTAGTATTTTAGCATATTTTGAAGTTTTTTACTACAAAGTATTGACATTTTTGTAGTTTTATACTACATTTATATGTAGTTATTAACTACGGAGATTGAAAATGAGAGTAATTACTTTAAACGATGGCTTACCAATTAGATATCCAGAAAAAAGGAAAGATTTATTAAGGAAAACTGTAGATGAGATATTAGAAAAGATAAGTGAGATTAAAATAGTAGATTATTGTGAGACTAATATCCCATGTAAGTTCTTAAATTATCTCAATTATTACGGATATAAAGGATATAAAGATATAAAACTTTGCAAAAGAGGATTTTACCTACTTAGGGATTATTTGATTAGAGAAGCTTTAGTAGAAGTTTATAAAGGTTGTAGAGGTTTAAAATCATACAATTGGGAGTCTTTTAGAAGATTAAGAAGACATATAACACACTGCAAGGGACATGCGTGTGATAAAGAAAGCTCAAGGACTTTAGATTATGTTAAGTCAGTAATAAAAAAGGATTTTAGGCAAATAGAAGATTTTCCTAACTATGCTGTAACAAGAGATGGAGAGGTTTTCTATATAGGGAATAGAGCTCCTATCCATAAATTAACTCCTTACCTAACTAACAAAGGCTATTTAAGAGTTCCATTATCTAATAAAAAAGGAGTAAGACATAAATTGGTTCATAGGCTTGTTGCAGAAGCATTTATACCAAATCCTGAAAACAAGCCTATAGTTAATCACAAAAATGGAATAAAAACTGATAACAGAGCTGAAAATCTTGAGTGGGTAACACACAAGGAAAATGCTAATCACGCAATAAAAGTATTAGGGATAAAAGTTGGGCGTAAGCCCTCATATTAATACCCAACAACACCTGAGGAAGGAAGAAGGAATGTTAACCAAGGAAGGGTTTAAGCACCATATAAACAGAAGAAGATTAATTACAGCCGAGAACAGATTTAAGGTTCTCAATAGATTCAATGCTTTTAACCAGAGGGGAAAGCTTTTCATCTACCTTTATCCATACAGACAAATCAATATTATCAACATCAACAGGGGCATAATCGATATGGTTATCAATTATGTAAAAAGCAATATTGATACCATCAACATTACATATAAGTTTTGGCTTGGAAATTCTATCAAGCCAATGTTTCTTTTCTTTGGTTTTTCCAAGGATATAGGAAAAAGAAGAAAAACCTACATCAATAGAGAGTCTTGTAAAAACAGCAACAAGCAATGTGTAAATAAAAAGAATAAGGACTATAAAAATATGCTCTTCAGTTTTGCTTACCTTAAACACATCTACAAAGATGTTATAACCAATAAGCAAGATAACAAGAATAGGAATAGAAAATTCAGAGAATTTAAAGAAAAAGTTGCCAGAAGAGTTAAAGAAATTTTTAAACATAGATACGAACCTCCCTTTAAAAATGTATCCAATCAGGGAGGCGATGGCTGTTGCAATTACGCCATTGATAATCTCTTCGATACTCATAATGCCACCTCCAAAGGGTTTTGTCAACTGCCATTGTCTCCCTTTTATTATAGCCCTGCGGGGGTGGCATAAAAATTAAACAAAAGGAGGAAAGAAAAAATGAAGACACCAGCACATTCTTACAACAAGAACTGTTACTGCAATCAATGTTTAGAGCAAAGATTAAGAGACGACCTATTAACGATTATCGCAAAGCAGATTAATTACCTTCAAATCCGATACGGCTATGAAAACATAGAGCACCAAATACTAGACAGATTTAAAGCATTAAGTTTTAACGCATTATCAACAAAAGAACTTGAAAAGATTGTCGTATCCCTAACAGAAAGAATAGAAGAAGAAAGAGAATTAAAAGAATTAGCAAAGGTTTAAATGTTAGCCATAAAAACTTTTAAT
>WFXI01000153.1 GCA_015490675.1 Hydrogenothermaceae bacterium | reverse complement strand
CCTTCTCCCTGTATGGCTAAATCTAAAGGCCTATCTGTCTTTATTAAACTTCCCTGTGTAAAAGTTTTAGAAACATCAGATAACTTTACACCAAGTCCTATCTGTATACCTGTAGGTACTCTTGTATCATTAGAACTCATAACTCCAGGGTCTCTTAAGTTTTGATATATCAAATCCTGAAAATTTGCTCTACTTTTTTTAAATCCAACAGTATTAACATTGGCTATGTTATGGGAAATAACATCTAAGTTTGTTTGCTGTGCTTGCATACCTGAAGAAGAAGTCCATAAAGCTCTAATCATATTCTAAACCTCCTTTATGCTCTGCCAATTTCATTAGTTTTTTGTTCAATGTTATCAAGGCCTTTTATTAGGTTTCCATATATTTCCATTCTTCTTTGATGTGTAATAAGTTGAGTCATTTCTTCTATAGGATTTACATTTGAATCCTCTAAAAAACCTTGCAAGATAGTATATTCTGCATCTATTTGATTTCCATCAGGTTTGTAATATGTATATCCAACAGGTTTTACTTTTTCATAATTGACAATTCCTAGTCTTCCTATTTCTTGATTATCTTGAAAGATTTGTCCTTCCTGATTTATATAAATATTTGTTCCTATTCTCTGGTCTAGATTTAAAGCAATTTTAACTCCCGCATTATTTAACACATAATTACCATTTTCATCTACTAAATATCCATCTTTATTAAAAAAGAAATGACCATTTCTTGTTAACATTATTCCATTAGGGGTTTCTACCTGAAAATAGCCTTTTCCCTGTATTGCTACATCAAGGGGATTGTCTGTTTTTCTTAATCCTCCTTGTGTCGTTATTACAACAGTATCTTTAAATCTAGGAAATACAAGTAAGTCTCCTTTTTGTTCTTTGTTTTGTGGTATTTTTTGACTTAACTCTCTCATTACAATTTTTTTAAATCCAGCAGTATTAACATTAGCTAGATTATTTGTGGTGTTATCTATTTGTTCTAAAGCTCTTTCTCCACCAGATGCTAAAACATAAATAGGCTGAAAATTTATTGCCATTTTACTCCACTTCTTCCATTAATAATTTCATTCTTTCTTGAACTGTAATTATACTGGTAATTTTTACTCCAAAATTATTTTCGACAGTATATAGCTCACCTTTAGCGATAAGTTTACCATTAACTTTTATATCTACAGGTTCATTTATATATCTTTCTAATTCTATAATTGTATTCGGGGTCATTTTCAAAATATCTTCCAATGGAATTGCTTTATTACCAACTTCAACAGTAATTTCTAAAGGAATATCTAATATAAGGTCTAATTTGTCATCCCCTACAGATAGTAAATCTCCTTGTGTAGGCTGTGAAGATGCTTGTTGTTCAGCTAGAGCTTCTTCCCATTGTTTAGCTAAATCTTCCTGATCTACCGTATCTTCAGTAGAAGATTGTTGTTCTGCTAAAGCCTCTTCCCACTGTTTTGCAAGTTCATCTTGGTCAATAGTTTCTTCTCCAGTTTCAGAAGCACTTTCTTCGGTAGCTTCATTTTCTCCTTGAGAAGCTAACTGTTCTTCCCATTGTTTAGCTAACTCTTCCTGGTCTACCGTTTCTTCTTGTGTTTCTTCTTGGCCTTCAGTTTGAGGTTCTTGTTGTTCTTCACTATTTTCTTGATTATTTACTTCTTCATCTGCCATTTTATTCTTCCTCGTGTTCTATCATATCTTTAATTTTTATAGCAAATTTTCCACCTTTTTGTCCTAGTTTTCCTAAGAATTTTGGTTTGTTTTCTATAAAAACTCTTAATAAGTCTGTTGTTAAAACATCAAAATCTAATTTAGTTCCTTCTTCCCATTCTAAAATTTCTTTTATTTTATATTCTTTTCGAACAAGCTCCACCCACAATTTAACATTTAAATGTAAAATTTTTGCCTCTAAATTCTTTTCCCATACAGGGTCTTTTTCCATATTTGCAATTTCTGTATAGATTATATCTTTAATAGGTAAAAACATACTTTGTGGGAAGCAAAAGTAAAATGGAGCGGTATATCCATCTATATCCATGGATAATTCAACGATAACTACTTTTTCATTTTGAGAAACAATCCTCGCTAGTGTAGGATTTAGCTCTATTGATTTTAATTCTATTGTTATTGGGTATATATTGGCCCATATACTCTCAAAAACTTTTAAAGCTTTTTCTACAATATCCCTAATAACCCTTGCTTCTAATTTGGTAAACTCTCTACCTTCTACTTTAAATGGTTTAGGTGGACCTCCAAATAACACACTGATTATGGTAAAAACAAGTCTCGAATCTAAAACCATTAAAGCATTTTCTTTTAGAGGCTTCATTGAAAATATAGAATAACTGGCTGGTAATGGGATTTTTAGCATAAAAGATTGAAATCGTGTTATATACATATCATCCTTAGATACCATATTAAGGTTAGGTATTAATTTTCTTATTTCATCTCTAAATATTTTTATCCATCTTTCAAAGATTAACTCAAGCCCAGGAAGACCACCTTTTTTTATATGCTCTACTTGGGAAAAATCAAAGGGTTTTTCTTTTTCTTCTTCTAAAGTTTCTGTAGATGTATCTTCGTCTCCAACTCCCAGTAGAGCATCAATTTCTTCCTGGGAGAGAAATTCATCAGACACCTTTTTCCTCCAAAGTTAAAAGATGCTATTAAAGCATCTCCTCTCCCGAACCGTATTCTATAACTCCTTTTTCGATTAAATCTTTTATTACTGTAATGATTTTCTTTCTCGCATTTTCAACATCTGACTTTTTAACAGGCCCTAAAACTTCCATATCTTCTAAGAACATTTGAGCAGCTCTTTTTGACATATTGTTGAGAAACTTATCAAGGATTTCTTGAGGAGCTCCTTTAAGAGCAAGTAATAAGTCGTTTTTATCAACAGTTTTGAGGATTTCCATAATATCTCTGTCTGTAAGTTTAGCAATATCTTCAAATTTAAACATACGCTCTTCAATTTCTTCTGCAAGGGTTGTGTCTTCTTTCTTAAGGTCTTCAAGTATTTCTGTTTGAAGTTCTTTAGGAAGTGCATTTACAATTTCTGCTGCAATATCAATACCTTGAAGTGTTTCTTCTTCACCAGCTCCAATAGTAAGAAGTTCCTCCTCAAGAGAATCAGCAATGAGCTTAAGCATTTGAGTTGATACTTTTTCAATACTTGCAATTCTCTTAACAACTTCTTCCCTAACATTCGTAACACCAAGTCTTTTTGGTAGAAACTGGATAACTTCTGCAGCTTTGGCAGGATTTATCTGTGATAAAACTAATGCTATTACTTGAGGATGTTCATTCTGTAATAAGTTGGCAATAACTTTTGCATCTAATTTTTCTAGCTCTTTAAATATAGCCTTACCTTCTTCTGCTGTAAGAGTTTCCTCAAAAAGTTTTTGCAATTTATCTGGAGGAAGAATTTGTTCAAGGATTTTTCTAACATTTTCAGGCGCAACTCTAAGAGGAGAAATGTTTTTAAGCCTTTCTAAAGCTTCCTGTAATACTTGTAACGTTGTTTCTTTATCAGGTGGTTCTAAGGAAACTATGTATTTTACTAGCTTTTCTATTTCTGTTTCTTTAAGATGGGCAAATATTTTTGCAGTCTTTTCTTCAGGGAGAACTGATAGTAATATAGCTGCTTTTTCTCCTCCTTTTAACTTACCATTACCATTAGCTTTTTCTTCTTTTTCAGGAGGCATTTAAGTATTCCTACTGTTTTTTCTTGGTAATAGCAGTCCAAACTTTTTCAATTCTATCTTTTAAAGTTTCTGCAGTAAATGGCTTAACTACATAGTTATTAACACCAGCTTTTATAGCCATAAGGACATTTTCTTTTTTTGCTTCAGCAGTTACCATTAAAACTGGTAAGTGTTTCAATTTCTCATCCTTTCTAATCTCTTGAACTAGCTCTAGTCCTGTCATATTAGGCATATTCCAGTCTGTAATAACAAAATCATATTTACCAGATCTGAGTTTGTTTAATGCTTCTCTTCCATCTTCTGCTTCATCAATGTATTTGTATCCTAGTTGTTCTAGTAAACTTCTAATTATTCTTCTCATTGTTGCCATATCATCTACTATCAGAAACTTCGTATCTGGCGGTGGTAATGCCATTTAAGCCTCCTTATCAATTATTTTTCTTTATAGCAAATTTGTGAACTAGCTTTAATAGGTCTGGTGCATCAAACTTAACAAGATGCGCATCTGCATGAACCATTTTAGCTTTATCAACAGTAGCTTTATCACTTAAAGAAGTATTAATTATAACAGGAATTTTAGAAAATTCTGGATGTTCTTTTACTTTCTTTGTAAATGTTAAACCATCCATACCAGGCATTTCAATATCAGAAACAATTAATTGGACTTTATCTGTAATATCAACACCTTCTTCTTTAGCTTCTTCTAAAAGTTTTTCTAAAAGTTTTAGTCCCTCTATACCGTTTTGAGCTTCCATAACTTCGTGACCATCTTTTTCCAGGATACCTCTAATAATTCTTCTTGCAACAGGAGAATCATCAAGAATAAGTATTTTAAATCTTCCTTGTCTTTGTACTTCGTCTTCTGGAACTTCTTCTGTAATACCAAATACTTTAATCATTCCAAGTTCATCTAATATTCCTTCAAAGTCTAATAATAAAAGAAGTTGTCCTCCTTCTATTTCTATAATTCCTATAACCTTGCCACCAAGTCTTTCATCAATACTAGGAGGAGGTCTCTTAATATCAGACCATCTAATTCTTCTGATTCTTTTTGCATCATGAACAATAACACCTACTATTTCTCTTAAAAACTCCATTACAATTACATATTTTCCAGCATCCTCAGAAGGTTCCTCTATCTTCATCCACCTAGCTAGGTTAACTATTGGAACTACTTCACCTCTAATTTTTGCCATTCCTTCTACTTCTGGGGGCATTCCTGGAGCTTTAACTATATTATCTGGTCTAAGAATTACTTCTTTCACCTTTGCAACATTAACTCCCAATACCCACTCATAAATACTTCCATCTTCTAACTTTTCATACATTCTAAAGTCTATAACTTCAAGCTCATTAGCACCTGTTTCTAATATTTTTGGCAGAAAATCTTTTTTCTTTGCCATTATTTTTCCTCTTTTCTAAAGATTTTTTTAATATCTAATAAAATTAAAAGTTCTTCAGATAACATCACAACCCCTTTTATATATTCAGGGTCAATACCTATTGCATTCATTGGAGGAGGTTGTATATCTTCTGGAGCAATTTTAACAGCACCTTCTATATTATCTACAGTGACACCTATTTGTCCCAGGTCAGTTTCCACAACTATTACAACTGGATGGTCATAATCCTCTTCTTTATCTTCCAATTGGAACATTTTCTTAAGAGAAACTACAGGGATAATGTTACCCCTTAAATTCATAACACCAAGTATGTAATTTTTTGTTTTTGGAACAGGTGTAATCTCTACATCTTTGGTAATTTTTGTTATGTCGTTTATGTCTATACCTACAAGCTCTTCGTTTAGTCTAAATGTAATAACTCTTTCTTCGTGAATTATTTCTTCTTCTACTGTTTTTATTCCTAAGACCTGCATTTCTGCGTTTGGATTTTCCATTTTAAATTACCCCTACAAGTTGTGTTTTCTTATCACTAATTAAAGAATTAGGGTCTACAATTAAAACAACTTTTCCATCCCCTGTTATTGTAGCACCAGCAATACCTTTTACATCTTCAAGGAGTTCTCCTAGTGGCTTAATAACAATTTCTTCTTCGCCAAATAGCTCTTCTACAGCAATAGCTATATTTTTTTCTCCTACTTTAACAATAACTACAAATTCTTTATCTTTTTTATCTTCAATCTCAAAAAGTTCATTAAGAGTAAACAATAGATATACTTCATCTCTAAGCATAAGAGATTTAAAATGCCCAACCTTTTTAACATTCTCAGGTCTATATCTAACAATTTCCACAACTGAGAATAGTGGTATTGCAAAAATTCTATCATTAACCGCAACCATAAGGGTTCTAATAATAGCTACAGTAAGAGGTAACTTCATTATAATTTTTGTTCCTTTTCCAAGCTGACTTTCTATCTCTATGTTTCCTCTTAAAGAATGTATTGTTGAGGCAACAACATCCATTCCAACTCCACGGCCAGACACATCACTAACTTGTTCAGCAGTGGAAAATCCAGGAAGGAATATGAGTTCATAAGCTTCTTTGTCAGACATATTTGCAGCTTGTTCTGGGGTAATTAGTCCTTTTTCTATGGCTTTTTTCTTAACTTTTTCAGGGTCTATTCCTCTACCATCATCTTCAATGTAAATTATAATTCTATCTCCTTCCTGATAAGCACCGAGTTTTACTGTTCCTACTTCAGGCTTTCCTGCTTTTATTCTTTCTTCAGGTGGTTCTATACCGTGGTCTATTGCATTTCTAACAAGGTGGATTAATGGGTCTTCCAATCTATCTAGAATACTTCTATCAATTTCAGTATCTTCACCTTCAAGAACAAGTTGAACTTTTTTATTAAGTTTTTTAGCAAGGTCTCTAACAATTCTTGGGAACTTGCTAAATATTTTCTTAACAGGTTGCATACGAAGCTTCATTACAGCATCTTGAAGGTCGCTAACAGTTCTGCTCATACCATTAATAGCTTCTATTAACTCTTCAAGGTCTGACTCATCCTTTCCTTGCTCGACAGACAATCCAGATGCAAGTTTTACAATTCTGTTTCTATCTAAAACAAGCTCTCCAACAAGGTTCATTAACACTTCTACCCTTTCAACATCAACCCTAATAACATCTTCTTTCTTTTCTGCTTTTTTCTTTTTATCTGCCTGTTTAGGTTCTTCCTTTTTAACAGGTGTCTTAGGTGTTTCTGGAGTCTTTTGTTGTTCTTGAGCTTGTTCTTGTTTAGGTTCTTCTTTCTCTTCTTTTTGGGTCTCCTGACTAACTTCTTCCTGCTTGCCTTTAGGCCTTATTAAATCTTTAATATCTTTTCCTTCTTCTATAAGTTTTTCTAGTTTATTAACAACCTCTAAAGGCGGTCTTTCATCTGGAGCAAGTAAAATGATATCTTCTAATAATTCTTCTAGATTCTTTGCACCAAATTTCAAGATTAACTCTTTTATATCTTCATCTACACCTTCCACAAACTCAAACTCTTCAGATTGTGATTCACTACTTTCTTCATTTTCTATTTGTGTGTTCTCAGAACTAGAAGAAACTTCATCTAAAGGTTTTCCTTCAAGTATTGCTTCTAATTTTTTAATTATTTCTTGAACTTCTTCTTCATCTGGAATTTCATTATCCTCTTTTAACCTTTCAAGACCTTCTTTTAATTTGTCAATACCTTCAAGAATAACATCCATCATTTCAGATGTAAGTTTTAGCTCATCATTTCTAAGTTTATTAAAAATATCTTCTATCTTATGGGCTATTTCTACAATAGTAGTTAAATTTAAGAATCCTGCTCCACCTTTTAAGGTGTGCATTCCTCTAAAGATTTTATTAAGGAGTTCCTTGTCTTCTGGATTTTCCTCTAATTCGACTAAATCTTGGTCTAATTGCTCTATAATTTCATCAGCTTCAATTAAAAACTCATCTAAAATTTCTCTTAAATCTTCAGGTATTTCTATTTTCATTTCACATCCTCTCTAAATGTGGTTTTATAACCCAAATTCTTTTAAAATATCGTCAACATCATCTTGTGAAACTTCTTTTTTCCATTCAAGCTCTTCAAGTTTCTTTTTAAAGTCTTCTTGTTTGTCCTTAAATTCTTCTTCTTTTATTCCAAGAATTAAGAGAATTTTTAAAATTGTTTTCTCAACATCTGATAGAAATGAAATAGTTTTTTGTAATCTCTGGGCTAGAATATCTTGAAACTCTAAAGAAGTTAAACTATTTGTCAATATTTCCACAACTTTTTGTAAATTTCCTTCTATTTTTTCTAAAACCTTATTATCACTATTTTCTCTCAAATATTTAACTTCTTCTATTGTAGAGTTTATTAAATCTAAAGATGCATTAATGTTTTCTATTAAAAGTTCTACTGCATTTTTGCTTTCTTCAATTGCTAGGTTTAAGTGATTTTTTACTGTGTTAAATCCTTCTTTTTTTATTCCTAGCTCTTTTGCTTCTTCTTTATAATTTTCTATGAGAGATAACAGTTGTTTTAATTCTTCTATAAGAGATTTTTCCATACTGCCCTCCATTTTAAATATCTCATATATATTTTCGGCAATTCTTTATTTTAGTTATACATTCTTTTAAAAAGTATTGCAATATCTATATGGTTGGTTTATGTTAAATAAAGCAATGTTATGGGAATAGAAGAATTACTTTATAAGCTTAAAAATAAGCTTGAGGAAGAAAAAGAAGAACTTTTAAAGCTAGACAATCCAGATAGGTTATTAAAAGTCATAGATGAAAAAAAAGAGATTTTGAGGCAACTCTCAGAATTTGATAAGGAAGATTTCAAAGATTATATTGAGATAATAGAAGAAATAGAAAAATTAAGTAAAAGAAACCTAAGTTTAGCTTTAAATAACATGAATATGATAGATGAGATATTTTCAACTATTTTTGAAGAAGAAACTGTTAAACAATATTCACCTTATGGTGAACAAAAATCTCAACCTAAATCTGGTATTTTAAATAAAAAGATATAATTTACCGATAATAAACTTAGAAATAAAAATTAAATGGAATTAAAGATATGTCTTTATTTGGAATTCTTTCACTAGGTTCTCAAGCTTTATTAACAGGTAAAAGGTCAATAGACATAACGAGTGAAAATATATCTAATCAATACTCAGATGATTACTCTAGACAGGTTATACATCAAGAAGATTTAGTCCCAGCAGGTGTAAATGTTGCAGATATAGAAAGGGCTTTTGATAATTCAATATTTAGTAGATTAATAGCTGTAAAACAACAAGTTTCACAAGGAGAAACTTACTCAGATATACTCTCTGAGGTAGAAGCTTTATTTAATGATGTTCAAGGTTCAGGTTTTGGAGAAAAGATAACTGAATTTTTTAACGCATTTAATGATGTAGCTATTAATCCTGATGATATATCTGCTAGAGATAAGGTTATATCTGTTGCTAAACAGTTAGTAGGTAGAATAAGGGATAACTATGATAACCTTGTTAGTATTAAAAACGAAACTGAACTTGCAGTGAAAGATAATGTCCAAAGGATAAACGATATTTTAACAGCATTAGCAAAAACAAATAAAAATATAAAAGCCTTCTCTGAAGATAAAATAAGGCTAAATAACTATTTAAACCAAAGGGATAGATTACTAAGGGATTTATCTGAAATCCTAGATATAAGGGTAAAATTTAAATCTGATAATACAGTGGATGTAGTTTCTGTAAAAGGACACCCATTAGTTCTATACGATAAAGCATCAACTCTAACCACAGAAGAAGAGAATGGAGATTTAAAAGTTTTGATAAATGGAGCTGAACTTACTGATTTCTTCCAATACGGGAAAATAGGAGCACAGCTTCAAGCTATTGATTTTATAGACCAGAAAATAAATGATTTAAATGATTTTGTATCTATTTTTACAGCATCTATAAATAAAATTCATAGAAATGGATATGATTTAGATGGCAATACAGGAATAAACTTTTTTAAAATCTCTGCAGACAGTTCAAAAACATATATAGATGCATCTAATATTGAGCTTAATATAACAGACCCTAGACAAATTGCTGCTGCAGCTAGTAATCAATACCTAACTGCAGATAATGTAGTTGTAAAAGGAATAATAGCTCTAAAGGACTACAATGAAAACACAATAAAGCAGTCTAATACAGCTGTAACATCTACAGATACTTTTGGTGGTGGAAGTTTTGACCTTTATTTAGATAATCAAAAAGTAGTTACAATAAATTATTCTTCTACAGATACAATAACAGATATAGCAAATGCTATTAACTCTACACAGGATTTAGTAGTTGCAAATGTTTATGAGTACCCTGATGGTTCTGGTAATTATTATCTAGAACTTTACGCTAAAGATATTAGCAAAAGTGGTTCTATCGAGCTTTTAAATGATACAGGCAATTTTACAACTTCTATAGGAGGATTATCTGATAAAAATGGTGTTTT
>WFXI01000152.1 GCA_015490675.1 Hydrogenothermaceae bacterium | reverse complement strand
TAAATTTAGATTTAGAAATTATTCCAGTTATAAATAAAATAGATTTACCATCTGCTGATGTGGATAGAATAAAACAACAAATAGATGAAGTTTTAGGGCTTGACCCGGAAGAAGCAATTCTAGCATCTGGTAAAGCAGGTATAGGAATAGAGGATATATTAGAAGCAATTGTTAATAAAATCCCTCCTCCAAAAGGAGAAGAAAATAAACCTTTAAAAGCCTTAATCTTTGACTCTTATTATGACCCATACAGAGGAGCAGTTGCTTTTGTCAGAATTTTTGATGGTGAGGTAAAAAAGGGAACAAGAATTAGATTAATGTCTACTGGAAAAGAGTTTGATGTTGTAGAAGTTGGAGCACAAACTCCTAAAATGACTTCTTTAGATTCTTTAAAGGCTGGAGATGTTGGTTTTATCGCAGCATCAATAAAGGATGTTAGAGATATAAGAGTTGGTGACACAATCACAGATGCAAGAAATCCTGCACCAGAGCCAATCCCTGGATTTAGACCAGCAAAACCAATGGTATATGCAGGTCTTTATCCAACTGGTTCTACAACTTTTGAAGATATGAGGGATGCATTGGAAAAATACTCTATTAACGATGCTGCATTAACTTATGAAGTAGAAAGTTCTCCTGCCCTTGGACTTGGATTCAGATGTGGATTTTTAGGACTTTTACATATGGAAATCGTTCAGGAAAGATTAGAAAGGGAATATGATATAGAGCTTATAACAACAGCTCCAAATGTTATTTACAAAGTTAAACTAAAAACAGGAGAAGAAATAGAAATAAGAAACCCTTCTCAACTTCCAGACCCATCAAAAATAGAAGCTATTTTAGAACCTTACATAGAAGCAAGTATTATTTCTCCTTCAGAATACATTGGAGCAATTATGCAACTTGTTCAGGAAAAAAGGGGAGTTCAAAAAGGATTTGAATATATAGATAAAAACACAGCTTTACTTAGATACGAAATCCCAATGGCAGAAGTTTTATTTGATTTCCACGACAAGCTAAAAACTGCAACAAGAGGTTATGCATCTTTTGATTATGAATTTATAGGATATAAAGAAGGTGATTTAGTAAAAATGGATATAAAAATAAATGGCGAACCTGTAGATGCACTATCATTTATAGTTCATCGGGAAAAAGCTTATAGAGTTGGCAGAAACTTAGTAGATAAAATGAAAGAGGTTATACCTAGACAACTTTTTGAGGTTAGAATTCAGGCAGCGATTGGTTCAAAAGTTATAGCATCAACAAGAATAGCTCCCCTTAGAAGAGATGTCTTAGCAAAATGTTATGGTGGAGATGTAACTAGAAAGAAAAAACTCCTTGAAAAGCAAAAAGAAGGTAAAAAGCGTATGAAACAGTTTGGAAAAGTAGAACTTCCTCAAGAGGCATTTTTAAGTATTCTAAAGGCATAAAATATGGATAGTATAGACACTAAAATTTTACAAATTTTAGAAAAAAATACTGTTTCAGGGGAAACTTTAGCTAAAAAATTTGGTTTATCTAGAACTGCTATCTGGAAAAGAATTAAAAAGCTAGAAAGTCTAGGCTATAAATTTGAGCATAAAAAGGAAGGATATAAATTAATAGAAAAATCTCTATATCTCCTTGAAAATGAAGTAAAACCATACCTAAAAACAAAATTAATAGGAAAAAGCTATTTATGGTTTGAAACTCTTAATTCTAGCAATATTTACGCAAAAGAAAACAATTTAGAAGAAGGCACAGTAGTAGTAGCAGAAAAGCAAACAGCAGGAAAAGGTAGAAAAGGAAGAAAATGGATTTCCTTACCTTTAAAAGGAATTTACTTTTCTATAGTCTTACAGCCCAAAATTACAATTGATAAACTTCTTCAAATTTCTCTTTTATTTCCACTAGCAATAAGAAAAACAATTGAAGATTTTCAAATAAATGCGAATATAAAATGGCCTAATGATGTTTATATATGTGGTAAAAAAGTTTCAGGGACACTGATTGAAACAGACATAGAGCTGTCTGATGTAAAAAAACTTATTGTTGGGATAGGCATAAATGTAAATTACTCAAAGGAAAATTTTAAAGAAATAAAAGACATTGCAACAAGCCTTTTAATAGAAAAAGGAAAGCCTATAGACAGAAAAAAGTTTTTTGGGGAACTTTTAAACAACATAGAAGATTATTACTTTAAATTTTTAGAAAACAAACTAAATCCTGTTAAAGAAGTTGATAAATATCTGTTATGGAAAGGTGAAAGAGTAAAAATTATTGATGATGAAAAAATATATGAAGGTATATTTAAAGGTTTAAATGAATATGGTGGTATAAAATTAGATATTAATGGTCAGGAAAAAAATTTCTATACAGGAGATTTATCCTTAAGAGTAATAAAATAAAGGGCAAAAAGCCCTTTATGCAACCCTATTTCTATCTTTTCCTTCTAAAAATGCTTTTATATTTTCAATTATTTCATTTACTAATGTCTTCCTTGCTTCTACAGAAGTCCACGCTATATGTGGGGTTATAAATAACTTTTCTTTATTTTTAATTTTTAAAAGAGGATTATCTTCTGTAATAGGTTCTTTTCCTAGTACATCTAAAGCTGCACCTGCAATTAGGTTTTCATCTAAAGCTTTCGCAAGGTCTTCTTCTACAACAATTCCACCTCTACCTAAATTAAGTAAGTATGCCGTAGGTTTCATTAATTTTATTTGCTCATATCCTATCAACCCTTGAGTTTTTTCATTTAACGGTGCGTGTATTGAAACTATATCAGAAGTTTTTAATAGCTCATCTAGTGAAACTCTTGGATACTTTTCTTTTCTTTCAACTCCTGAAGTTGAATAATAAATTACATTAGCTCCAAATGCAGATGCAACATCAGCAACTCTTCTTCCTATTGTCCCAAGTCCTATTATTCCCCAAGTTTTTCCTCTAATTTCCCAGAATGGTTTTCCTAGATGGGTAAAAATATCACTTTTCGCATATTCCCCAGATTTAACATAATCATCGTAGTATCTTAAACTCTCTAAAAGGTAAAAAAGCATAGCAAAAGTATGCTGAACAACACTTTCTGTAGAATATCCAGCTACATTTCTAACCTGAATGCCTTTTTTCTTTGCGTATTCTACATCTATATTATTAACCCCTGTTGCAGCTACACATATTAACTTTAAATTTGGCGAATTATCCATAATGTTCTTATCTATTACAACTTTATTTGTAACTACTATATCCTTATCTTTTACCCTTTCTAAAGTTTCCTCTGGTTTAGTAGTTTCATAGATTTCCACTTCTCCAAACTGAGAAAACCCTGATAAATCTATATCACTCCCTAATGTTTTCGCATCTAAAATTGCTAGTTTCAACTTTTACCTCCTTAACTTTTTTTATACAATTCTTCAAGAAGTGTAATTTCTAGATGATTCTTTAACTCTTTTAATGAGTTTACAAAATATTGATGTGCTATTTCTTGAATTTCCTCTATATTCCCTTCAAAAATTTTTGTTTCTTTATCTGTTTTTATTGTAAGAATATAAACTTGTTTATCTTCATCAAATTCTAGAATTATTTCTATGCCTTTAGGTGATTTTACTTTGTCTATTAGCCTTCTCATTATAAACTCCCCTTTATATCATTAAAAGCAGTTAACAGGTTATCTACATCTATTTTACTATGGTTATAGCTAACTGTAATCCGTAGCCTACTTTCTCCTTCTGGCACTGTAGGGGGTCTAATTGCCTGTATAAAGAAGCCCTTTTGTTTTAAAATTGAAGTGTATTTTAGTGCCTTTTCTGGTGTTTTTGTAATTAGACTAATAATAGGTGTTCCATAATACTTTATGTCAAATCCAAGAGATTTTAAATTTTCAGCTAAATATTTTGAAAGTTTAATTATATATTCTCTCCTATGGGGTTCATTTACAAGAATTTTTAAATTTTCTAAAGATATAAAGTTTTGCACTGGTGATAAAGCAGTTGTAAATATTGCAGTTCTCATTTTATTTACAAGATATTCTATTAAAAGCCTACTACCACAAATATAAGCTCCATAGCTTCCAACAGCTTTTGATAATGTTCCCATTTGAATAATTCTATCACTTGGCTTTAAACCAAAATGAAATAAACTACCTTTTCCTTCACCAATAACTCCTGTTGCGTGGGCATCGTCTATTATTAAAACTGCATCATATCTTTCCGCAAGTTCATATAAATGATTAATAGGGGCAATATCTCCTTCCATACTAAAAATTCCATCAGTGACTATATATTTAATACCTTCTGTATGAGTGTTTTTTAGTTTATTTTCTAAATCATTCATATCACAATGTTTATATATTACCTTTTTAGCTTTTGATAATCTAATTCCATCAATTATTGAAGCGTGATTTAATTCATCACTAAAAATAATATCTTTTTCTGTAGTTAATGCAGAAATTAAGCCAACATTTGCCATATATCCTGAGCCAATAACTATACAACTTTCCGTTTCCTTAAATTCTGAAAGAAATTTTTCTAAGTTTTCCTGAACTTCTGTATATCCACTGATATGAGTAGATGCTCCACTTCCTAAGGATAAATTTTTTATATTTTCACATAAACTTTTTTTAGTTTTTTCATTATTTTTTAAGCCTAAATAATCATTAGATGAAAAATCTATTAGGTTTTTTATAACTTTTCTTCTTCTATATAGGTGTTTTTTCTCAAAAATTTCTAAATTTTTTTGTAAAAAATTGACAAATTTCATATTTTATTCCTTGAATAAATAAAAAAATTCTTATAATATTATACAGTCATAGTTGTTGGGGGAGAGTATGTTTGTATTAGATAATAACAAGGATTTCAACTTTAACATAGAAAAAAATATAAAATCTTTCCTGCTAATATCTGCTGTTGCAATATTTATATATACTATTTTACATTATATTAATCAAGATATAGACTTTTATTTACCCTTTTACCTTTTTTCCTCATTAGGCCTAATTGGTGGTTATTTTTACTACAAAAGGACAAAAGATTATACAAAAACATTAATAATATTTTTTATATCTGTATCAATTCTAGCCTTTTATGTTTTCTTGTTAGGTGGAGTTGGGAAAGTTGGTTTTATATGGTCTATTCTGTTAATAGTCTTAGCTTACTTCTTATTACCAATAAAATATGCTAATAGGTTTGTTTTCTTTTATACATCTTTAATTGTTTTTTCTATTCTTTTATATTTAAAAGGGGTTATTAATCTTCCTTACGACAAATCAGCACTAATCACTATAATTATGTCAATTGTTATTACTGTCTATGTAGCAAATACAATTATTCAAGAAACTTTAGAAAATTTACAAAACCTAGCAAAATTAGCTAACTTTGATACATTAACTCTGGTTTATAACAGAAGAAAAACTTTTCAGATTTTAAATGACGAATTAGACAGAGCAAAAAGATATAAAAGACCTTTATCTGTATTGATGATTGATATAGATAACTTTAAGAAATTAAATGATAACTATGGACATCAATTTGGAGATAGAATTCTTAAAGAATTTGCCAACTTGTTAAAAAGTATAGTGAGGAAAACAGATATTGTAGGACGAACTGGAGGAGAAGAGTTTTTAGTAATATTACCAGAAACAGATTTAGAAGGTGCTAAAAAGGTTGCAGAAAAAATCAGAGAAGCTGTAGAAAAAAATTTTAAAGGTTGTTGTTCAATCGATATAACTGTATCTATTGGTGCTACTCAGGTAAGAGAGCCTATTTGTTCTATAGATAATATCTTATACGAAGCTGATATGGCTATGTACAAAGCAAAAAGGGAAGGTAAAAATAGAGTAGAAGTTTATATATATGAAAAAAACGGGGGCAAACCCCCTTATAAAATCAATTAATTTTGTTTAGCTATCTTTCTTAATACCATTGGAAGAATTCCACCATTTTTGAAATACTCAACATCTACAACAGTATCCAATCTTGTTTTTACTTTAAATTCTACAATTTCTCCATTTTCTTTTTGGGCTCTAACAGTTAATTCTTTTCCAGGAGCTATATCTTCGATACCTAAAATTTCGTATTCTTCAGTTCCATCT
>WFXI01000151.1 GCA_015490675.1 Hydrogenothermaceae bacterium | reverse complement strand
TGATTTCCTCTATCATCAAACATTGCTCTAACTTTACCCCAAGTAAGTCCTGCAACAAAATAATCTCCTCTCTTTAATGTTCCATTTTGAACTAAAACTGTTGCAACAGGACCTCTTTTAGGGTCTAATTTAGACTCAATAACTGTCCCAATAGCTGGTTTTTCAGGATTAGCTTTTAGTTCTAAAATTTCTGATACTAAAAGTATGTTTTCTAAAAGTTCTTCCACATTTTGGCCAGTTTTTGCGGAAATAGGAACCATTATAGTATCGCCACCCCATTCTTCAGGGATAAGCTCATACTGAGATAATTCTCTTTTTACTCTTTCAGGGTCAGCTCCAGGTTTGTCTATTTTATTTATAGCAACAATAATTGGAAGGTCTGCACTTTTCGCGTGGTTGATAGCTTCTATAGTTTGAGGTCTAACACCATCATCAGCAGCAACAACTAAAACGGCTATATCAGCAACTTTTGAACCTCTAGCTCTTAATGTTGTAAAAGCTTCGTGTCCAGGAGTATCTAAAAATGTTATTTCTTTTCCGTTATCTAACTTTATCTTATAAGCACCTATATGCTGTGTAATTCCTCCTTTTTCTCTTGCTGCAACATCAGTATTTCTTATAGTATCAAGTAAAGTAGTCTTACCGTGGTCAACATGACCCATTACTGTAACAACAGGAGGTCTTTCTTCTAGATTTCCACTTTCATCTTCACTATTAACAACTTCTAAATCTTCTTTTACAGACTTTTCAACAACCTCTTCCTCAGATTTTAATTCTGCTAAAAATCCGTGTTCCTCTGCAATTTGAACAGCAACCTCAGGGTCAATAGTTTGGTTTACAGTAGCTAAAACACCTCTTTTTAAAAGGTCTGCCATTATAGTATTTACAGGCAAATCTAAAAGTTCAGCAAGTTCTCTAACTGTAATTAATTCTGGAATTTCAACAATTTTAATTTCTTCTTCTTGCTTCGCAACTTCCTGTTTAGCTTCTTCTTTCTGTTTTTTCTTTTTCTTTGACTTTTTCTTTTTACCAGACTGCATTCCCATTAATTTTTTGAGAGCTTCAATTTCTGCTTTTTCTTCTTTCTGCTCTTTTAAAGATTTCTTTTCTTGAGGTGCCTCTTCTACAGAGAATTTAAGTTCTTTATCTTTTTTCTTCTTATCTTCTTTTTCTTCCTTTTTCTCTACAGGTCTTTCAGGTTTTTCTTCTTTTGCTTTAGTTTCTATTTTTTCTTCTTTTTTAGGTTTAGCTTCTTTTGTTTTTTCTATTTCTTTTGGTTTTTCTTCTTTTATTTCTTTTTTAATTTCTTGTTTTTTCTCTACTTTTGGCTGTTCTTTTTTAGCAACTATTTCTTCTTTTTTATCTTCTTTAACTTCTACCTGTTTTTCTTCTTTTACTTTTGGTTTTTCTTCTACTCTTACTTCTTTTACTGGTGGTTTTTCTTCAAACTTTGGTTTTGGAACTACTATTTTTCTTCTTCTTTTTCTCTTTTCTTCTTCCTCTTTTCTTCTTCTTTCTTCCTCTTCCCTTTTCTTTTTAACTTCCTCTAAAGCTGGTTTTAATTTTTCTATAGTTTGCTCATCTAAAACTGTAAAGTTAGATATTTCTCCTTGAAATCCTATCATTAAAAGGGCTTCTTTTATATCTTCAAAAGGAACTTTCCATTCTTGATGTATATCAAATACTTTTTTTCCTTCCTGTTCTTCTTGCTTTTCTTCTTGTTTCTCTTCTACTTGAGGTTCTTCTACAACTCCAAGCATATCTTTTATAGTTTGAACAACCTCTTCATCTAATTTTGTAGACGGTGATTTTATAGTTATTCCTAAATTTTCCTCTGTGAATGTTGCTAGCTCTTTATATGACATTCCAAGTTCTTTTGCTAGCTCTGAAGCTTTTAACTTTGACAACTACTGTTACCTCCTTGTAAGGTTAAATATTGGTTTAACAAATTTTCTAGCTTTAAGCTAAATCTATTATAAGGTATAAATAACACTCCTACTTCTTGTTTTCCAAGAATTTTTCCAAGTTTTGCTTTTGTCAAAAAGTAATAACATTTACCTTTAAAAACATTAAACAATTTTCTTTTAGACCTTTCTGAAAAATCTTTTGCAAGTATAACAATACCTTTTTTTCCTTTTTTTATTTGCTCTAAAGTATCCTCTAATCCTATTTTAACTAATCTACTTCTCCAGCCAAGCTGTATTTGGCTTACAATTTGTTTTTCTAGCTTATTTAAAAGCTCTTCCTTTGTTAAGTTTATCTTATTCAATGCCTTTTTTTTATTTTTTAAACAATCTAAACATATATAAAATCCTCTTCCTCCTTTTTTCTGAAGAGGGTCTATTTCCCTATTTCTTTCTACAAATCTTACTAAATCGTATTTATAACTTTTTTTTTACAAATTACACAGGTTCTTATAGGTTTATTATCCTCTTTCAAGTTGCTGTAGTCTTTCAAAATCTTCCTCGCTTAAAATGTCTATATGCCAACCTGTTAATTTATGTGCCAATTTTGCATTTATTCCACCTTTCCCAATAGCTAAAGAAAGCTCATTTTTAGGAACAGCAACTTCTATTCTTTTTTCATCTTCTAAAAGTCTCCATTTTTTTGGCTTAGAAGGTGCTAAAGCTCTCATAATAAATCTTGCAGGGTCTTCATCCCACTGGATTACATCTATTTTTTCATCTGAAAGTTCATTTGAAACATTTTGTATTCTAGCTCCTTTTAGTCCTACAACTACTCCAACAGGGTCTATATTTTTATCTTCTGTCCATACTGCAACTTTTGCCCTTTCTCCTGGTTCCCTTGCAACAGCCTTTATTTCTATTTCCCTTTCCTGTATTTCCGGAACTTCTATTTCTATAAGTTTTTTCAAGAAATCAGGATGAGTTCTAGAAAGGATTATTAAAGGACTTTCTCCTCTTATAACCCTTTTTAATTTTCCTTTTTCATAAACATTGTATTTCCCATCTCTAATAACTTTTAAAATTAAAGCTCTTATTCTATCTCCTATTTTGTATTTTTCCTTTTTTATTTGCTCTTCCTCTGGTAAAACAGCCTCTATTCTTCCTAAATCTACAATAATATCATTTCCTTCAAATCTTCTAACAATACCACTTATTACACTTCCTTCAAGCTCTTTGTATTCTTTGTATAAAATGTTCTTTTCAACTTTTGAAACTTTTTTAGATATTACATCTTTAGCAGCTGTTAATGCAATTCTTCCTAAATCTTCTAAAGATAAAGGGACATCTACATATTTACCAACTTCTGCAGAAGGGTCTATTTTTTTTGCTTCTTCTAATGAAATATCCCTTTTTGGATTTTCAATAAATGGTGTAACTTTTTTTCTTAAAAATACCTTTAGTTCATCATTTTCTTTATCAAAAACTACTCTTACATTTCCTTTATATCCAAATTCTTTACTAACAGCAGTTCTTATACCATCTATTAAAGCCTTCTCTATTACATATTCTGGAACATTTTTCTCTCTTGCTACATTTTCAATAACATTTTTTAGTTTTACTGCCATTTGTCTCTCCTATTTAAAAATCAAGCTGTGCCTTATTTATCTTGTCTAAAGGAATTTTTATTTCTTCATTATTTTCTTCTATTTTTACATCTTCATTTTCAAGTCCTAGTAATTTTCCTTTAAAAAAGCTTTTTTCATTTATAGGTTCATTTGTAAATATTTTTATATCTCTACCTTTAAAAATTTCATATTCTTCTTTGTTCTTTAGTTTTCTATCAAGTCCAGGAGAGGAAACTTCTAATGTATAAGAGTAAGGTATTAAATCTTCAACATCTAAAATTGCCCCAATTCTTCTACTTACAAATTCACAGTTTTCTATGCTTGTTCCTTCAGGATTATATATATATATACGAAGAACTGGTTTACCTTCTTTTATAAACTCAATATCAACTAGTTGTAAATCTTTCTCCTCCAAAATAGGCATAACAAGCTCTCTTACCCTTTCAACAACATCCAAATTAAAATACCTCTCCTTTTATTTTCCTCTAAAATTTAAAATCTACTCTTTTATTTTAGGATTTCAAGAAGATTAGATTGATAAGACCTCTTCTTCCTTATCTTGTGTGAGTTGATTGATTTCTTTTATATATTTATCTGTAATTTTTTGAAGCTGGTCTAATGCTTTTTTAATATCATCTTCAGAAAATCCTTCATTTTTGAGGCTTTCTATATCGTCTTTAATATCTCTTCTAATGTTTCTAATCATAATTCTAAATTCTTCAGCAATTTTGTTAATTTGTTTTACTATCTCTTTTCTTCTTTCTTCTGTCATAGGAGGTAGAATTAGTCTTATAGTATTTCCTTCTGTTTGAGGATTTGCTCCAAGGTTTGCTTCTTGCAATGCTTTTTCAATAGCTTTTACTGCATTACTATCCCAAGTTTGTATTAAAATTTGATTTGGTTCTGGAGTAGTTAATGTTGCAAGTTGCTTAATAGGTGTTTTTGCTCCATAGTAATCTGCTTCTATATTTTCAACTATTGATGTTGATGCTCTTCCTGTTCTTATACCCTTTAGCTCTTCTTTATATTTGCTAACAACCTTTTTCATTTTGCTTTCTGCTTCCTGTAGTAAATCCTGTAGCATTTCTACCTCCCGTCTAGACGCTTGTCGTAAAGTTTATATATTATTTTAACATCTAATCTTGAAACCTCAAAGAAAAGTCTATATAATAGATAATCCTTTAAGGCGGAGTAGCCAAGTGGTAAGGCAGGGGACTGCAAATCCCTTATGCGCGGGTTCGATTCCCGCCTCCGCCTCTTGCAAACTCTCTTATAGCATTAGCTACTCTATCTAATGTTCCTTTTTCACCTAGTTTAGATTTAACTGTTCTTAAATTTTGTTGTATTTGTTTATATAGATTTTGATTAGAAATAACTTCCAGCGAGTAATTTGCCAATTTAATCGGATTACAATCTTCCTGTAAGAACTCTTTAATAATCTCATTTCCATAAATAATGTTTGGAAGCCCTAAATAATTTACAGATACAAGCCTTTTACCTATCCAAAATGTAATTGGAGAAACTTTGTAAACTAAAGCAAAAGGATTTCCTATAATTGAAGCCTCTAGAGTTGCCGTTCCAGATGCTATTAAAGAAAAAATGGATTTCTCCATTACTTCATAAGCAGGATATTTAAAGTCTTTTTTTGTTATAACTTCTACAGGTAAATCTGAAAATTGATTAACTATATTAAAAACATTATTTAACTGATTTTCTGTAGCAGGAATAACAAAATAAAGGTCTTTTCTCACCTTTGAAACTAACCTTGCAGTTTCTAGCAAAATTGGTAATAAAACCTTTACTTCACTCTCTCTACTTCCTGCAAGTAACCCAAAGATTTTTTTATTTTTAGGAATGTTTAATTTACATTTAAAACTTTCTTCCGTTTCTTCAGTCTTAACAATATCAAGTAGTGGATGCCCTAAATATAAAAATTTAAAATTTTCTCCTATGTATTTCTCATAAAACCTTTTTTCAAAAGGGAAAATAGATATAAGTAAATCTGTATTTTCAACTATTTTAGGGATTCTACCTTTTCCCCATGCCCAAACTTGTGGAGCTATAAAATAAACTGTTTTTATCTCTTTTTTCTTTGCTTCTTTAAGTAATTTTAGATTAAATCCTGGAAAATCTATAACAATTAGTAAATCTACACCTTTATCTAGTTCCTCAACTGCTCTTTTAAAGGCTTTCTTTATGTTCTTGTATTTAGGTAAAACCTCTGTCAAACCAACAACAGAAATATTCTCAATATTTTCAATACTTTTTACATTTAATTTTTCTAAATTATTTCCAGTAATACCTACCCACTCAAAATCAGCCAATCTCTTTACAAGTTCTGCTCCATACATATCTCCTGAAACTTCACCAACGCTTATAAATGCTTTCAATTTTTACCTCAGATTTTTGTTATTATATTTTCCAAAGACTATTATAAGATTAAGATTACAAAAATGGGGAGGAAATTCTTAAGTTTCTTTATAAGCATCTACATTTGTTTTGGATTTAGTTTATCTAAAGAACTTATAATAGAAGACAAAGGTAGTTATATTTTCATTAAAAATCTTCCTGAAACAAAAGTCCCAAATAAAAAATCAAGAAAGTACAAAAATTATAGGGAACATAATAAAAAGAAGCATAAATTTTTTATAGCAAAGAAAAACGGCAAAATATTTCATAAACCTGACTGTAGATTTGCTAAAAGAATAAAACATAAAGTAAAATTTAAATCTAGAAAACAGGCAATAAAAAGAGGGTATAGACCCTGTAAAATTTGTAAACCATAAAGGAGGGTTTTATTGAAAATAGCAGTAGCAGGAGCTGGATATGTAGGATTATCAAATGCAATTCTACTGGCTCAAAATAATGAAGTGGTTATAAAAGATATAGACCCAAAAAAGGTAGAGCTTATCAACAAAAAAATTTCACCGATTATTGATAAAGATATTGAAGATTACCTAAAAAATAAACCTTTAAACTTAAAAGCCACTTTAGACCCAGAGGAAGCATATAAAGATGCAGATTTTGTAATTATAGCTACTCCAACTGATTATGACCCTGTTACAAATTACTTTAACACCAAATCTGTAGAAGCAGTTATTAAAGAAGTTTTAGAAATAAATCCAGATGCAGTTATGGTTATTAAATCCACAATTCCAATAGGGTATACAAAACAGGTAAAGGAAAAATTTAACACAAATAATATAATGTTCTCTCCAGAATTTTTAAGAGAAGGAAAAGCTCTTTACGATAATTTATATCCTTCAAGAATAGTAGTTGGAGAAAAATCAGAAAGAGCAAAAATTTTTGCAAATTTACTTTTAGAAGGAGCTATAAAAAAAGATGTTCCTGTATTATTTACAGATTCTACAGAAGCAGAAAGCATAAAGTTATTTGCTAATACTTACCTTGCAATGAGAGTTGCATTTTTTAACGAACTTGATACTTTTGCAGAAAGTCATGGATTAAATGCAGAAGAAATAATAAGAGGAGTATGTTTAGACCCAAGAATAGGTATGCATTATAACAACCCATCTTTTGGATATGGTGGTTACTGTTTACCAAAAGATACAAAACAACTATTAGCTAACTATATGGAAAAGAATATCCCCCATTATCTAATAAAAGCAACTATAGAGTCTAACATAGCTAGAAAGTACTATATTGCTGAACAAATAATTAAGAGAAATCCAAAAGTTGTAGGTATATATAGGTTAACTATGAAATCAGATTC
>WFXI01000150.1 GCA_015490675.1 Hydrogenothermaceae bacterium | reverse complement strand
TTTTCCGAGATACTTTTACTTTCGAGGCTATTCCATATATATTTAAGGAAAAAGTTGAGGAATTATTGGAAGAATACCAAAATATAAAAGACATTGAAGATAAAAAAGAAAGAAGACTAAAGAAAATAAAAATCTTAAAAAAGATAAATGATTTAAAAGTGCCAATTCCTGTTTACTGGGTTTTAAATGAAAAAATTAAAGACAAAAATCCTTACGAAGTTTTAGATCAGGATTTAAACATCTACCTACTTGCAAAATATTTCGTTTACGATGATGAATTTGGCATAAGAATAGATAAAGAAGTACTTGAAAAGTATCAGTTTGATGAGGAGATATTTATTTAAAATTTAAAATATCTTCTAAAGAGACTTTGTTTAAAACATTAGGAAACCCCATGTAGTTGATTCTAACTTTTTTGCTCTCTGTTAATTTTTGGAGACTTTCCAATGTTTGAAGTTGCCACGTATTTTCTTTATGTAAGAAATAATTTTTTAAAAATTTAATATCTTTATACCAGACTTTATCCTGTAAGCCTCTATCATAATTAATTACTGTAATTTTAGGTAAATTTAGTTCTCCTTTTTGCACACTCATTATTTTTATTTGGTAATTGTTTATCATATCATCTTTTGGGAAGGAATATCCTAAAGCTATTATATGGTCTGCATTTCCAAAAAAGTTTGCATAATCAAATTGTATTTTATTAACTATCGTAGTATTAGTAGGTTTCAAAATAGACTGAATTTCCATGAAGGAATCTGTAAAGTAAGTTTCATGTTTACAAGAAGGACAATGAATTTTGTCAGGTTCTCCATCTGAATAGGAAGATTCTACCACCTTAAAATTATGAGATTTTTCCATGTCGTATTCACTTGGAATAGGGTCTAAAAGGAAAATTTCATCTAAATCTTCCATTTCAAACTTTCCTATATCTTTAGGGAAAAACATAAAAGCAGTCTTGCATCTTGGGCAAATACGTATGTTAAAAAGACCATGTGGCAAAAACAGTCTTATTACTTTTGTTGTTAAGCTACATTGTCTTTTTCGTTCTTTTGAAAAGTTATTTATAATAAAACTGCTTTCTTTACTAAAAGAATACAAAATTTGCTCTTTATTAAATTTAATTAGGGGTAAAGGAATAGAAAAATCAACATAAACTTGAAATTTAGGATCTGCTTGATTTCCAACAGAAAAATTTTCTCTATTAATTTTTTGATTCGTTTTCATTAATAGAAAAGTAATAATTGGATCCCAGTTAAAAGATAAAAAAGCAAGATTGGATAAATAAAACTCTTCCTTGTCTATTTCCTCTTTGTTTAGCCAGTATACGTCTTCATTAGTTGTTTTATTGATTAATTCATAAAAAAAGGAATAATAAATATGTTTTTGCTGTTTTAATTTTTCTTTATTTATCCGTAAGATGTGTTTAAAAATTTTGAATAAGATATATTTATATGCATTTAATGCCTTTTGTAATCTACCTATATCGTTGTAATAAAGCTTCTTTGTTTTGGCATACTCAAATATGTCTGTTGTAGGAATAGGAACACCATCATTTATAGCTTTTTGTACAATAGTTAGTAAATCAATTAGATGGAAATCTACACCTTCTTTGGAAAAAGTATTATATAAAGATTTTAGTGCTAACCAGTCAATCTCAGTTAAAATGTCATACTCTAATCTATGTTTAATCTTATAAACATTTAGTTTTGGGTAAACTTTTTTATATTCTTCAATAAAAGTATCTATAGCTTGCTTTCTTTGCTTCCTTGCTTCACTTTCTCTTTTATTATCATCATCTAATAAAAATAAAAGCGTATTCTTTATATCTTTTTTGAAAACATCATCAAATTCTATTCCAGAAGTTTGTATTTCTTTTAGTCTTTCATCTATAGTCCTTCCCTTTTGACAAAGAACAGAAATAATATTATTTAGCACTTCAGTTGTAGGTAATCCCAAAGGAACAGAAAAACCAGCACCTATAATAAACAGTGTTTTTTTATCTATTTTATCCATAGAGTTCTAAATCTTTTATTTCGAGCTTTTCGTTAAAAATTGCTTTAACATTTTTTGTAACTAAAAGAGCAGCAGCCAAATCCTTTATATTTTCATCTAATTTTAGTTCTAATAAATATTTATCATCTTCTTTTTTTACGAAAAAGCATTTACAATCTATAGCTTTTTGTTCTTGAACTTGATTTTGTTTTTTGATTTCAATTAAAGGCAAACACTTTTTTCCGTCTTTTTCTAATAATTTACTTTCATCTACGTATAGATATATATTAAGTTCCGTTTTCATTTTTTTTCTAATGGCTATTTTTATTACCTTATTCCCATATTGATATAATTCTCCATGATTATTCTGATTTTCACTCATTTATTCACAACCTCCCCTTATTTTGTAATAAAATTATAAGGAAATTTTAGAAAATTATGCAATTATGAAAGAAATAAACTTCGAAGAGCTTAAGACTAACGGGATAAAGGTCAATTATTACTTTATCTGTCCTAGAAAGCTCTGGCTTTTTGATATGAATATCAGTATGGAAAACAAATCTGACAAAGTTCTGATGGGAGCATTGCTTCATGAGAATAGTTACAAAAGGGATAAGCCTAAAGAAGTTTTGATAGATAATCTGATTTCAATAGATATCGTTGATAGTCTGAATATTCGCGAAGTTAAATATTCTGACAAAATGGCAGAAGCCGATAAAATGCAGATTCTTTATTATCTTTACTACCTTAAAAAACTTGGAATTAACAAAAAAGGCATAATAAACTATCCCAAGCAAAGGAAAAGGGAATACATAGAACTAACTCCTGAGTATGAAAAAGAGATAGAAAAAGCGTTAGTGGGAATTGATAAAATTTTAAAGCAGGAAAAACCACCACCTGTTATAAATGTTCCTTACTGCAAAAAATGTGCATATTATGAGTTTTGTTATGGATAAAATATTAAAAAAATTAGAAGAAATAAAAAAAGAAAATAATATTGCAATTCTTTACGCCTGTGAGTCAGGAAGTAGAGCGTGGGGATTTGAGTCTCCTGACAGTGATTACGATATCAGGTTTATTTATGTAAATAAACTTGATTATTATCTATCTATACAATCAGAAAGAGACACTATAGAAATCACCGAAGAACCGTTTGATTTTGCAGGATGGGATTTAAAAAAAGCATTATTTTTACTTAGAAAATCTAATCCTTCAATCATTGAATGGTTAAACTCTCCAACAGTCTATAAAAAAGATGAAGAATTTTTTGAAAAAATAAAAGAAGTTGCGAACCTTTCCTTTAATCCAAAAGCGATGATGTATCACTATCTCAATATGGCAAAAACAAATTATAGAACTTACCTGAAAACAGAACAGGTTAGAATCAAAAAATACTTTTATGTTATTCGCCCAATACTTTCCCTAATCTGGATTGAAAAAAATAAAACAGTCCCCCCGATTAGATTTGAAGAACTTTTTAATCAAGTAAAGATTGAGGAAAATGTTAGAAATGCAATAAACAATTTATTAGTTATAAAAAAGCAAACCAGAGAACTAGATTTACATCCAAAAGTTAAAGAATTAAACAGATTTATTGAAGAAAAAATAGAGTATTATGAGCAGTTTTCAAAAAATTTTGAGTTTGAAAAAGATCTACCTAAAATAGAAAAATTCAATCAACTTTTAAAAGAAATGATATTTAAATATGATCCAGAAGCCTGTTATTCCTTAGAAAAGCTGAAAAATGAGCTCAAGAATTTTGTAAAAGAAAGACAGTGGGAAAAGTATCACACGATAAAAAATCTGGCAGTGTCAGTTTCCATAGAATCTGCAGAATTACTGGAGCACTTCCAGTGGTGGGACAAAAAGCCAGAGGATATCTCCCAAGAGGAGAAAAAAGAGATAGGATACGAAATAGCAGATATTTTTACATATTTGCTTCATTTATCAGAAAGGCTTGGAATAGACATTTTAAAAATCACAGAAGAAAAATTGGAAAAAACAAAACAAAAATATCCAGCGGAGAGGTTCAAGGGGAATTATGAAAAACCAAAGTAATATAACAAAACATGTATCAGTTAGATTGACCTGGCACGACAACGGTTGGAATGGGGAGAGCTGCAAGGAGCCTAAAAACAATCTATCCTGTCAGCAGGATGCAAACCTGTTTATACATAGAACATTGGTCATAAATAACAATAAATGTTATACGGATATATCAAAAGCAAAAAGTTATATAAATAATTATCTAAATCAAAACAAATGCTTTTTAAAACATTCAAGACTTGGATATATTTGCACTATTCATAGTACTCAGCTAGAAGAAGAAAATGGAATAGCAGACATCCCACCTTGCGATAGTTTCTCCGCTTTTAAAAAAGAAAATCCATATGTTCACACAAAAAATCCTGCAAGGAAGATGGATGAGTTTGATGATAAGGCTTTAAAAATTTGTAAAAAGAAGAATAAAAAACCGTGGGATTTTGTAAAAAACTGGAATCAGGTGAAATATTTTCCTCAAGATTATAGAAAACACATTATTAATGGATCATCTATTGCTCTTTTTTACACTGTTAACTTTCCTGAAGAGTCTGGAAAGTTTGTTGTTGGTTATTCGGTTATTAAAGATAAGAATGATAACTTTATTTCCCGTGGAAGTGGACAAACAGAGATTCTCAACAAAAGTAATATTGGTAATCAATGGGGAGAGGAGTGGTGTTTCATTCTTGAAGAGGAAGATAGATATAGATTTCCATTTCAGGAGTTGATTGATTCAGGAAATGAAGAGCTTTTAGAGCAGATCAAAAATATACTTAAAGTTGAACCTCAAGATGAAAAATATTTTAGAAATCTTTCTTTGTTTATTCCTGAACACATTCTTATTAAATACCTGAAAAAGCTTAGACAGGCCGTATCTCTCCTTGATTTTTATGGAATAGACCCTTCAATTGGTGGAGATTTTTCAAAAATAGATGCAAAAATTCAACATCTCACAAAAACATATTTATCCTTCAAATATCCAGGATTTTCTGCTGTAGGAAGATTTTTAGGTTGGAAGAAGAGTTTTGAATATTATGAAAATAATATATCACGGGAGGATCTACTGAAGTTTAAGTTTTTTGTTGCTTTTAAAGAAAGACATTTTGGGTTCAAATTAGATTCTAAAGATAAAAAAATTATCTACTTAGGTAAAAAGAAGGAAAATAAGCATATAAAAGATAGATTTAAGGGGTCAAAAGATTTTATCCAGTTACTTGAAGACATAATTGTTTACTATCCTATATCAAATGAAAAAGTTATAGAAAGAATAAAACTTTTGATAGATAAGAATATTTTGAGCATCAATCAGATTAAGCAAAATCCGTATATTCTATATGAAGAATTTATTCCTTCACTTGACGGCAGTATTAATCTGAGCTTCGAAGATATCGACTACGGCGAGTATAAAAGAAGTATTGAGGCGTATCGACAAGGTAATAAAAGTACAGAAAACAAAAATAAAATTGCAAAAAGTTTTTATCTCAATCCTTATAGAATAAGGGCACTGATCCACGAATACTTCAAAGTTTACAGAGATGATCCTGGATTTATCTGGGTTTCGTTTAAAGATATGGAAAATTATATAAGAAAAAGGCTTTCTTCAGGCCTAGGAACAGGATATTTTGATCTGGATTTTGAAAGAGTTTTAAAAACTCACGAAATCAAGGAAACAATAGAAATAGATTGGGATAAAAGATACCTTACTTTAAAGAAACTAGCAGAAATTGAGAAAAAAGTTGAAAACAATATAAAGGATTTACTGAAACACACCATAAAAATTCACGGTATAGATATAAAAAACGCCATCCAAAACGTACTTAGTGATATTCCCGAAGATGAGATTCAAGAAAAAGAAGAAGCAATCCAAAAACTTTTGGAAAATAAGTTTACCTTTGTGTCAGGTGTAGCAGGTGCTGGAAAATCGACGGTGATCAAGATTTTTACTGAAGTTCTGAAAAATTTAGGAGAAGATTACAAAATCCTCACACCTACAGGAAAAGCAAGTGAAAGGCTTAGAGAATGGAATAATAGAAATGAATCTGAAAATATAAAAACTATCCATTATTTTCTAAAATCCAGTGATTTTATGGATAATGAGTTATTTATTTTTAAAGAGGATGGCGAGGTTCAGGAGATAGAAAATCTTATAATTGACGAAATTTCAATGGTTCCCTTAGACTTGCTTTATTATCTTTTAAACGCAGTAGATCTTGGACAGATCAAAAGAATCATCTTTGTTGGAGATATAAAACAACTTCCTCCAATAGGTTACGGTTATCCTGCAAAAGATATTTACAATTTCCTTGAGCAGAATTGTCTACGCTCAAAATATCTTATAAAACTGGAAAAAAGTTATAGAAGCAGTGATAAATTTATCCAGCTGGCAAATAAACTGAGAAATGAGAATCTAACACCAAAAGATGTAAAGCCTTATTTAACTGGTAGCATCAACCAAAACAACTTCCAAATCCTAAAATTTTCCAGTCAGAAAGAGCTTGAGGATCTTATAAATCAGATAATCCAGAAAGAAGGAATATCTAAAGAAAAACTTGCTCAAGATCCTGAAATTTTCCAGATTTTAACGCCTAAAAAAGAGGGATATTCAGGAAGCAATCATCTAAACAGATACATAAACAACCTCTTTAACGAAGGAAAATTTGATTGGGGAAATACAAAAATCATAAAGCTTATAAATACATACTGCCCTCCTGATAAAGAAAATTGTGTAGAAACATTCAATGGAATGATAGGGAGTGTTAGTGGCAAAAAAATCAAATTCAAAGGCGGACAGATTATACCTTTTTCTGCTGACAAAATGGGCTATGAGTATGACTACGCATACGCTATCACAATCCATAAGTCTCAAGGGAGTGAGTTTGATACAGTTGTTGTTATACTGCCTGAAAACATTGGAAACTTATTTACAAGGGAACTTTTATATACAGCTTTAACCAGAGCTAAGAAGAAACTTTATTTGCTTGTGGAAAATGAAAACCTTCTTTACGAAACACCTTTGGAAATAGAAAGAAGTAGTAAACTGTTTGGAAAAAATCTTTTGGAACTACCTGAGTCTACAGGATATGTTTCTCCACAAGGTATGAAACTTTTATCCAAGCTTGATCTATATATTGCAAGTATGCTGGAGTTAAATGAAATTCATTACAAATACAAAACTTCAGAAGCAGATTTTGAAACTAATGGTCAGAAAATCCATATGATTAATCTGAACACTTACCAAGGTAGGATCAAAAACAAAACCTTTTTGGAGGATGAAACAAATATCAAGCTAGCTTATGAACAGGAGATTGACATAAAAAGTTTTGCTGAAAAACTAGGATTAAAATATAAGGATAGATCATCTGAAAATAAAGATGACTATCGTGAGAAGAAAAGAACCGAACTAGTAGAAAAAGAGCAGATATATATTGAGCCGGATACAAACTTCAAAATAATAGCCCATAACGGACTAATCACCCGTAGTATATCTGAAGCTATTTTAATGCTTTTATTTGATCATTTAGGTTGGAATTATGAGTATGAAAAAGAGATTGCCCTAAATGGTAAAAAGCTTTTACCAGATTTTTATTTTACTGATAAAAATATATACTGGGAACACTTAGGACTGTTAAACGATCCATATTATTTGGAAAAATGGAAAATCAAGAGAAAGATATACGAAGAAACTGGGATAAAAGTTTTAAATATAAAAGATTGGAATGGTGAACAAAATTGCTGTATATATACAACGGAGAAGGATATAAAAAGTTTAAATAATCTTTTGGGGATTTTAAAAAATGTCTCGAAGATTTTACATTAACTCAAACGGAAGACTTAGAAGAAAAGAAAACACTTTATATTTTGAAACACAGCAGGATGGGCAGACTATAAAAAAAGCCCTTCCTGTAAACGACATAGATGCAATTTATGTATTTGGCGAGCTTGATATAAACACAAAAGCTTTAAACTATCTTTCCCAGTATGATATTCCTATTCATTTTTATAACTACTACGGTTTTTATTCAGGAAGTTTTTTGCCAAGAAAGAAAAATGTCTCAGGTTCACTTTTAGTTGAACAAGTAAGACATTATCTGGACAGTAATAAAAGGCAATATCTGGCAACTTCTTTTATAGAAGGGGCAATTCATCATATTTTAAGAAATTTAAAAAAAATGGAATAGACCCTAAAGATTACGAAAACATCGAAAAAGACCTTTTGCCTAAAATTTTTGAAACTAAAACCTTAGAAGGGCTAATGGCAATAG
>WFXI01000149.1 GCA_015490675.1 Hydrogenothermaceae bacterium | reverse complement strand
TTTTATTCTTTCAAAATAAGGTTTTTCTTGTGTTAAATCAACAAAAAATGCCTGAAATAAAAGTCCATTTTTGGAAACTTCGTATTTTTTGCTAATACCTGTTAAAAATTTTTGTATAGGCTCTTCTAATTTCATTCCAATAACTGAATGGTAAGCTCCTGTCATTCCTATATCCGATAAATAAACTGTTCCTTTAGGAAGAAGTTTTTCATCTGCTGTTGCAACATGGGAGTGGGTTCCAAAAACAACCGACGCTCTTCCATCAACATAATATCCAAATGCTGTTTTTTCTGATGTTGCTTCTGCGTGAAAGTCTATAATTATATAGTCTACCTTATCTTTTATTTCATTATAAATTTCATCAAATTTCCTGAAAGGGCAATCTAGAGGAATTCCCATAAATACTCTACCCATAAGATTTATTACTGCTATGTTTTTTCCATTTTTTTTAACTACTATATAGCCTTTTCCGGGAGCTTCTGGTGGATAGTTAGCAGGTCGTAATACTCTTTCTTCTTCTTTGAAAATTTCAAATATATCTTTTTTGTCAAATATATGATTTCCTGAAGTAAATACATCAAAAGGAAACTGTTTTAATTGATTTAAGACTTTTTTTGTTATACCAAAACCACCAGCTATATTTTCGACATTTATAGTAATAAAATCTGGTTGATACTTTTTTATAACAGAAGGCAGAAACTGGTTTAATGCTTTCCTACCAGTCCTGCCAATAGTATCCCCTATAAATAGAAACTTCATCTATTTAGCAACCTCTACGAACCTAGATTCTCTAATTGTGGTTACCTTTATTTGCCCTGGGAATTCTACTTCTTTTTCAATTCTCTTAGCTATTTCTTTTGTTAACATATATGCTTCTTCATCTGATAGTTTTTCTGCGTTTACAATAACTCTAACTTCTCTACCAGCCTGTATAGCGAACGATTTTTCTACATTTTCAAATGAGTTAACAATCGCTTCTATTTTTTCTAATCTATTTATATAGGATTGTAATGCTTCTCTTCTAGCTCCAGGTCTAGCAGCTGATAGTGCATCTGCTGCAGCAACTAAAACCGCTTCTGGATATCTAGCTGGCTCATCATTATGGTGATAAAGAATTGCATTTATAACCTCATCAGGTTCACCATATCTTTTTGCAAGCTCTGCACCTATTTTTGAGTGGGCTCCTCCTACTTCATGGGATATAGATTTTCCTATATCGTGCATTAATCCTCCTCTTCTTGCCATTTTTTCATCTAGACCAAGTTCTGCAGCCATCATTCCAGCTAAATATGCAACTTCTTTTGTGTGTAGTAATACATTTTGAGTATAAGAAGTTCTGTAATTTAATTTTCCTATGTAGTAATAAAGTTCTGGATGAACATCTGTAAATCCAAGTTCTAGACAGGTTTCTTCTCCAAGTTTTCTAATATGCTCATCCATTTCTTCTCTAACTTTTTCTACAACTTCTTCAATTCTTCCTGGATGTATTCTTCCGTCTGCTATTAGTCTTTCTAATGATTCTTTTGCTATTTCTCTTCTTAATGGGTCAAATGAAGAAATTGTAACTATATCTGGTGTATCGTCAATTATTAAATCAACACCTGTTGCAAGCTCAAAAGCTCTAATGTTTCTTCCTTCTCTACCGATAATTCTTCCTTTCAAGTCGTTACTTGGAAGGTCAACTACTGAAACTGTATAAGATGTTGTAACTTCTGGTGCAAGTCTTTGAATAGCTGTTACTAAATTCCATTTTGCTTTTCTTTCTGCTTCTTTTTGGGCTTCTTCTTCTATTTCTTTCATTAATTTAGCAGCTTCTAATCTTGCTTCTTCTTCTACTTTTTTCATAAGTTCAGCTTTGGCTTCCTCTTTTGTCATAGAAGCTATTCTTTGAAGTTCTAGTTCATATTTTTCTTCTGCAGCTTTTAATTTCGCTTCTTTTTCTTCAATCTCTTTCTGGATAGCTTTTATTTCTTCTTCAAGTTTTTTTATCTCTTCCCATTTTCTATC
>WFXI01000148.1 GCA_015490675.1 Hydrogenothermaceae bacterium | reverse complement strand
TATTAATGTTAAAAATGTAGATGTAAATATACCACCTATAACTACTACCGCTATTGGTTTTTGAATTTCAGAGCCTATATCATTTGTAAATAGTATTGGAACAAGACCAAGTGATGCAGCAGTAGCAGTGATTAATATAGGTCTAAGTCTAAGTCTTGTTGCTTTGGAAATAGACTCATCTATATCGAAACCTTCTTCAAGCATTTGTCTTATATATGAAACTAGCACTACTCCGTTTAAAGTTGCAATACCAAATACTGCAATAAATCCAATAGCTGCTGGAACTGATAGGTTAAATCCAGATAAATAAAGAGCTATAATTCCTCCAATTGTGGCAAATGGAACATTAAGCATAATTATCAATGCATCTTTTACAGAGTTATAGTTTATAAACAGTAGTAAGAATATTAATAAAATTGCTATTGGAACAACTATTGAAAGTTTTTTCATTGCTCTTTCTTGATTTTCAAACTGACCTGCGAATTCTACAAAATACCCTTCTGGCATTTTTATCTCTTTTTTAATGTTTTCTCGAAGCTCTTTTATAAATCCTCCAAGGTCTCTGCCTTCAATGTTTAACTGAACTAATGCATATCTTAAACCATTTTCGTGTCTAATCTTGAAAAACCCTGGAACTACTTTAACCTCTGCAACATCTTTAAGTCTTAAGAGAGTTCCTTCGTCAGTTTTATAAACTGGGAGATTTTTTATTACTTCTACATCATATAGATATTTATCTGGGAGTTTTATAAAAATCGGAAAACTAATGAGCCCTCTTCTAAATTCGTTTACTTCTACTCCTGCCATATACTTTCCAACTAAAGATAGGAGGGTATCTACTGTAAAACCATATTTGTATAGCACATCATACTTTGGAACTATTTGTAGTTGGAATTTTCCTGTTTGAGCCTCAGTTTCTACATCTTTAGAGCCTTTTGTATGTTTTGCAACTTCTTCTACCTTGTAGGCTATTTCATTAATCTTGTTTAAATCATCTCCAAATATTTTCACTGCTATAGTGGCTTTAACTCCAGATAGTAGCTCTTCAATTCTCATTGCAATAGGCTGGGTAAATATTAAACCTGCAACTGGTAAATCTTTAAGTTTTTCTCTTAGTGCATCTTCAAATTCTTCTCTTGATGAAAACTCTTTCCACTCTTTGTAAGGCTTTAATAGTATCCATGTTTCCATATAGTTAACATCCTGAACTTCTCCTTTTTCTGCTCTACCTATATTAGTAAATGCAGATGTAACAACATCAAACTCTTTGGCTTTTTCTTCTATATATTTTGCAACCTTTTTACTTTCTTCTAAGGATATGTTTGGGTCAAGATATGTTTCTATTAAAACTGCTCCTTCATCAAGCTCTGGAGTAAATTCTGTTCCAACTTTTGTAAATAGGTATAAACTTCCTCCAAAGAGGATTATAGTTAAAATAAATAAAACTGCCCCTATTTTCATAGCCCCGTTTAAAAGTTTTAAGTAGGCTTTTTCTATAATTTCCATAAAGATTGTTTTTTCGCTTCCTGGTTTCAACCCAAAGTAAGCTAAAACTGGCATTGTGATAATCGCTACAAATAAAGAAGATGCAAGGGCAAATATAATTGTTATAGCAAGTGGCTTGAAGTATTTACCTTCAACAGATTCAAAGCTAAATATTGGAAGGAAAACTACCATAATAATTAAAATTGCAAACACAACTGGCTTTGTAATTTCCTGAACAGATAGTTTAATTATTTCAAGTTTTGTTAATTTATCTTTTACTTCATCTTTGTTATGGGATAAGTGCCTAAAAATATTTTCAATAACAACAACAGTTGCATCTGCAAATAGTCCAAGACCTATTGCAAGACCTCCTAACGACATAAGGTTTGCAGTTAGTCCATAATGTTTCATTAAAATAAATGAAATTAAAAGGGTAAATGGGATAGAAAGTATCACTAAAATTGCAGCTCTAATATTTCCAAGGTATAAAATCATTGCTATTGAAACCAAAATAATTCCTTCAAGTAGGGCTTTCTGGATTGTAGCAAGAGCTTTTTCTGTAAGGTAAGACTGGTCGTAAAGTAGTTTTATCTCAACACCACTTGGTAAAACTTCTTTATTTATCCTATCAATTTCTGCCTTTAGTTTTTCAACTAATGCCTGTGTGTTTTCTCCTATTCTTTTTAAAACTATGTTCCCTTGAACTTCCTGTCCGTTTAGTGTAAATGCACCTCTTCTTTGAGGAACTTCATCTTCTACTACTTTTGCGACATCTTTTACTCTTATTACCTGTCCATTACCAAACTTTACTGGAATATTTTCTATTTGTTTTATGCTTGTGATGCTTGCAACTGTTCTTATTACAAGGTCTCCTTCATCTGTTTTTGTATATCCACCTCCTGCAAGACCTCCATTTTTATCAACTGCTTCAAATATATCATCTAAAGAAAGGTTGTATTTTAACAGCTTTTCAATATCTGGCTTTACTAAAAAGGCTTTTTCTGGTCCCCACTGGACTATATCTTCAACTCCGTTTATAGCTTTTAAAATTGGTCTTATTGTCCATTCTTGAATAGCCTTCAGGTCTGTAAGAGAGTA
>WFXI01000147.1 GCA_015490675.1 Hydrogenothermaceae bacterium | reverse complement strand
GATAAAGGATATGTTCATAAAATTGAAGACTTTGAGTTTTACCCTGATGTGTTTGATGGTTTAAAAAAACTACAGGAAGCAGGTTTTAAACTTGTGATTATCACAAATCAATCTGGAATTGCAGTTGGATATTATACTGAAGATGATTTTCATAAGCTTACAGAGTATATGTTAAACGAATTTTCAAAGCAAGGAATAAAAATAGAAAAAGTTTATTATTGTCCTCACCATCCAGAAGGAATAATTCCAGAGCTAAAACAGGTTTGCACTTGCAGGAAACCTGCAACAGGAATGATTGAAAGTGCAATAGAAGAATTTAATATAGACCCTTTAAATTCTTTCCTAATAGGAGATAAAGAAACAGACATTCAAGCAGGTAAAAAAATGGGAATAAAATCTATTCTCGTAAAAACAGGACAAGGTCTAAAATATGTTAACAACACTACTGCTGATTATATTGCAGAAAACTTTACAGATGCAGTAGGTTTTATACTCACCAATTCTTAACTCTTATAGAGTTTCCAATTACAAATGCACTACTTAATACCATAGCAAATGCTGCAAGTATAGGATTTAATTTTCCAGTTAAAGCAAATCCTATTCCTATTATGTTGTATATAAAAGCCCAAAAAATGTTTGTGTAGATAACTTTTTTTACTTTTTTTGCAAGTAAAAACATTAATGGCACTTTTCTTAAATCATCACTTACAAGGCTAACATCTGCACTTTCTTTAGTTATATCTGTTCCACAGCCCATAGCTATTCCTATGTCAGCTTTAGATAAAGCTGGAGCATCATTTATTCCGTCTCCAACCATAGCTACTGTTAAACCTTGTTTTTGAGCCTTTTCTATTTCCTTTATTTTATCTTCTGGAAGTAATCCTGCTTTTATTTCTTTTATTCCTAATTTTTCTTTAAGAATTTTGGCAAAATAAGGTGTATCTCCTGTTAAAACTGCTATTTTGATTTTTAATTTTTGCAATGCTTTTATAGCTATTGGTGCTTCATCTTTTATTTTTTGTGCAAAAGTTATAATTCCTAAAACTTCTTTATCTGAAAATATAAAAACAGGTATTTCTGCATCTTTTTCAGCAAGGTTTTCAAACTCTTCTAATTCTTTTGGCACTTCTAGCCCTAGTTTCTCTAAAAATTTCCTGTTTCCTATGTGTAATTTTTCTCCATTAACTTTACCTTCTATTCCAAATCCATATATCGTTTTAAAATCTTCTACTTTGTAATCACATTTTATTCCTTTTTCTTTACAATAATTAACAAAACTAAATGCAAGAGGATGTTGTGAGAATTTTTCTAAACTGCAGGCTTTAGATAGAACTTCTTCATCTTTTGCTTTAACTCTATGAACAACCATAAATCTTTCTGTAATTGTTCCAGTTTTATCAAAAAATACTTTTCTTACTGATGATAGCTTTTCTAAGATATCTGCTCCTTTTATTATTATTCCTTCTCTAAATGCTTCGCTTAAACCTATCCATAAAGCTAAAGGTGCTCCAATACTAAATGCACAGGGACAAGATATTAATAAAACTGACATAGAAACAATTAATGCCTTTTCAAAACCTTCAACCATATACCAGTATGCAAATGCTCCTGACGCTAAGGTTAACATTACAGGTAAAAACCACGCTGCAACTGTGTCTGTTATTCTTGTTATTGGTGCTTTTGAGTTTCTAATTTCTTTCATCATTTCTATAAATTTATTTAAGGTCCACTCTCTTTGAGGTTTATTTACCTTAATTTTTAAAAATCCATCTGTGTTTATTGTCCCTGCGTAAACTTCATCTCCTTCTTTTTTTAAGACAGGTTTATTTTCTCCAGTAAGCATTGATTCATCTATATAAGATTTCCCTTCTATAACAACTCCATCTGCAGGGATTTTTTCTCCTGCCCTTACAATAACAATGTCTCCAAGCTTCAAGTTATCTACAGGAATTTCAACTTCTTTTCCAGCTTTTATTACAGTAGCTTTGTCTGGTGCTAACTTCATTAATTCTTTCATAAAATTGGATGCTTTAACTCTTGAAGATGTTTCTAAATATCTACCAAATGTAACTAAAACAAGTATCATTGTTGCTGTTTCAAAGTATATTGAAGGTTTATTTGTAAATACAGAGTAAACAGATAAAAAGTAAGCAGAAAAAGCTCCTATAGCGATAAGTGTATCAGTATTAAAATTCAGCCAATTGTGCCTAGAGAATGAATTTTTTAATATTGGAATTCCAAGAAGTAACATTACTGGTGTAGCCAAAATCAAAATTAAGTATTTAATTAATTTAGTAAAAGCCTGTGCCTGCGGGTCATCTGGAGTCAGATGTGCTCCATATAGATAGGTAGAAAGCATAAAAACAAGCATTGCTAAAAAGTATCCAAATCCAAACTTACCTAAAAAAGCAACTGCATTTCCTTCTTCTCCCCTTAAACCTGTAGTTTGGTGAATTAAATAACATCCAAAACAGCAAAAATCTTCAACCTGTCCATTGCCTATGTCATATCTCAAAGATTTTCCTGTTATTGGTATTCCACATTGGTAGCATTCTTTGTTTGTGTGTTTATGTTCCATATTAGTTTTACCTCTTAAATTCTTCATCTTCAGGCAAATAGTAAACTTCTTTTAAGTATAATCCTTCTGGTGGTGCTATAAACATACCTTTAGATGGGTCGTTTGCCAAAATTATTTCTTTAAATTTTTCTAGCTGTAATCTCCCTGTCCCTATATGGACTAAATGAGCAACTATTTTTCTAACCATATACCTTAAAAAATGTGACGCAGAAATTTCAAACTCTAAAATATTACCGTCGTATTTTAAACTTAAGTGCCTTATGTCTATTTCTTCTCTTAAGTAATTTCCATCTTTTGCCATACTTTTGAGTTTTTTTATTGGTCTTAAAAATTCTATAGCTTCCTGTATTTTTGTAATATCTATCTTTTTTGACAAATACCATCCAAATCCTACTAAAAATGGGTCTGGATGAGTATATACTTTGTAAATATAAGTTTTTCCTTTTGCTGAAAATCTTGCATTAAAAGACAGTGGAACTTCTTTACATTCTAAAATTGCAATGTCTCTAGGTAATGTAGCATTTAGATATTTTTTTATTTTTTGTGGCTCAAAATATTTAGTAGTTTTAAAGTTTGCAACCTGTCCTAATGCGTGAACTCCTGCGTCTGTTCTGCCAGAAGCTATTAATTTTGGTTTTTCTTTTATAAGGTTTTGAATGGTATCTTCTATTGTTTGCTGAACAGTTATATGTTTAGGTTGCCTTTGCCAGCCGTAGTATCTTGTTCCAATGTATTTTATTGTTAGTTTGTAATTATGTTTATATTGCATTTCATTTAGATAATTGATTAATTAATTCCCTTGCGTGTTC
>WFXI01000146.1 GCA_015490675.1 Hydrogenothermaceae bacterium | reverse complement strand
TCTAAAACCCTTTTTAACTGAGCTTCAACTATACTCTTTTTCTCCTTCTTTATATCAACTTCAACTTTTTCTCCATCAATAACAAAAGGAACAAAAACAACCTTTCCATCTATTCTTCCTAAACCTTTTCCACCGTAGACAATTTTCTCTATATCAACTATCATTTGTTCAGGCGACCTCTGAAGGAGGAATAGTATGATTATTAAAACACACAAGCTCATAAATCAAAAACTATGCGGAGTTCCCAAGATAATTGAAGATGATAGTTACTGTGAGGTTGAGCTTTTAACAGACAGAGAAATGATAGCAGATGAAACAGGACTTGTTCATGGCGGTTTTATTTTTGGGGCTGCTGATTACTGTGCAATGCTCAGTATAAATCATCCAAATGTGGTTCTTGCTTCGGCAGAAGTTTCCTTTTTGAAACCTACAAAAGCAGGAGAGAAACTCATTTTTAAGGGAAGTGTGTATTTTAAAGATGGAAAGAAGAGAAAGGTAAAAGTCGAAGGAATAAACGAAAGTGGAGAAGTTGTTTTTAAAGGAGATTTCTTCTGTGTCATTCCCTCTAAACATGTTCTTGGAGGATAGAGATGTGGATTTTTGAGGAAGGAGATACACCTGTTCTGGTTACGGCTATCCACAACGGACATTTTGTAAGAGAAGAACTCCTCAGGATTATGAACATATCGGAACTTGAAAGGTTAAAGGAAGAAGACCCTTATACAGTTGAATTTACTACGGTCTCTGATTGCAGATTTATAAACTATCTGTCGAGGTTTGAGGTTGATTTTAACAGACCAGAAGAAAAAGCAGTTTACCTTACACCTGAGCAGGCATGGGGTCTTGAGCTCTGGAAGGAAAAACCTACAAAGGAAATAATTGAAAGGTCATTGAACAGATACAGAACGTTTTACAGAGAACTTAAGGAGTTTTTAGACAGGCTCGTAGATAAGTTTGGAAAATTAGTTGTTTATGATGTTCACTCTTACAACTACAGAAGAGGTGGAGTAGAAGCTCCAAAAGAAGGAAATCCGGATATAAACGTTGGAACGGGAACAATCTTAAAACCTGAAAAGTGGAGAAGAGTTATTGACAGATTCATCGAGATGACCAATGGAATGGATTTCTTTGGAGAACATCTGGATGTTAGAGAAAATGTAAGATTCAGAGGTGGCTTCTTTCCCAGATGGATTCACAGAAACTACCCTGATAATATAGCTGTTCTTTCATTAGAGTTTAAAAAGATTTTTATGGATGAGTTAACCGGCGAGTTATACCCTGAAAAATTAAAGAAACTTAAAGACATACTGAAAGAGACTATCGAACCGATAGTAGAGGAGCTAAAAAGGATATGAAAAAGACTCTGGAGAAACTGAAAAAGGGAAGTGCTGTTATAAGAAGATTAAAGAATGTAAAGATACACATAGAAAAACCTTATCCATTTCTCATAGTTGCTATAAATCAAGACATGCACATACAAAAACTCCTGTGGGGATTTCCATCTTATATGATTTTTGAACGTTTTGGAGACAGAGAAAAAAAGTTACTGGAAGAGCTCTTAAGAGAACTTATAAACCGGTTCAAGTTAGCGCTCATTTTAAATGTTGAAGAAAGGGAGAGACAGAAGGCAGTTTTTGGAATAAAAACACACAGATATGGAGAACTTACAGATGTTGTTGAAACGCTGAAAAACTCACTTGAAGAGATATCTATTCACAGGGAGCATCCTTCTGTAAAGATTTATAAAAGCCCAATAAAAAAGCTCATAGCCTTAGATAAAGCTTTCCAGATTAACCTCAGTATAAAACCTATATACAAAGATGAAGAATCCTTATATCCCTACGAGTTTAGAAAAATTCATCATGGCTTTACCGTCTCAGCAAAGAAAGCATTTTACACATTTTCAATGAGATACTCATCTTACAGACCTTTCCACTACTTTGAGATAGGAAAAAGGATATTCAACCGGGTTGTATGGAACGTTGATAAGAAACTCACGGAAATCGGAGATGCTTTTGACTTTTTGATGCTTCTCACCCCTGTAAATATTGAAAGTTGCTGGAGGGAGTTTAAAAAATCAAAATTTACGAAGAAGCCCGAATTTCACTATAGACCTGTAGATTTTGAGGTTTCTCATCTGAAGAAGAAACTATTCTCAATCCCTGTTGAACATGTTGAAGACCCTGTTCTCTACGAGATTTTCAAAAGAAAAAGAGATGAACTTGATATTCAGCTATCCATGATAGAAAACAGAGGAAGTGAGAAGTGCCTGTGGGGTTCTGTTCAGCTCTACGGAAGAGTTGATGAGGAAACGCTAAAAAATGCTGAGATGATTCTCAAAGCAGATTACAGAGAAAGAGAAGAGGAAAAAAATATAACGGCAAAAGAACTTGCAAGGATGGCTGAAGAGGAAATTGATTACTACAGGCAGTTCTATTCTGATATAAAATCAAAAGTTAAGGTAAGGAAAGATATTGTTTCCAAGGCTATTGTATCAGATGGCAATCTTTATATATACAAATATGCGGCGTTTTCTAAAAAAGAAGCCATTTCACTATTGAACCATGAAGTTGGAACACATATTCTTACATATGTAAACGGTTTGAATCAAAAATTCAGGCTCCTCCACGTCGGTCTTGATGGATATGATGAGATGCAGGAAGGTTTAGCTGTTCTATCTGAGCTTTTGACCGACAGTCTTTCCTTTAACAGACTGAGGATTCTCTCTGCAAGGGTAGTTGCTTCAGATATGATTACAAATAGGGCTGATTTTATTGAGGTTTTCCACAGGTTGCAAGAATATGGATTCTCAGAGAGAGAAGCATTTATGATAACGGCGAGGGTTTTCAGAGGAGGAGGACTCATTAAAGACTCTATTTATCTAAGAGGATTTATGAGAGTTCTTGATTTTATAAAAGAAAATGAAGAGATTGAGCTTCTCTACTGTGGTAAGTTTGCATTTTCCCACTATCCTATGATAAGGGAGCTTGTTTACAGGGAACTTGTTAAAAAGCCTGTTCTCATTCCAAGGTATCTGAAATCTGCTGCAGAGAAGTTAAAGAGAATAAAAACCGGAATTAACCTGTTTGATTTGATAAAGGAGATATCGATATGAAGCTTGTAATGGTTGTAAACGACGTTATGACCGAGAAAGATACAAACACAACCGTTCATATAGCCATGGCAGCAACTAACATGGGACACGATGTCTGGTTCACAGGAGTTGCTGATTTTTCTTACACAACTGATGAAAGGCTTCTAATAAGAGGAAGAAGGGTTAAAAGCTGGAACTATCTTACAACAAAGAAATACCTGTCTGACCTTCAGGAAGATGGATATATGGAGGAAGAATTAAACGCTGAAGATGTTGATATAATCTTCTTAAGAAACGACCCTGCTGAAGATGAAAAGTCAAGACCATGGGCTCAGTATGCCGGAATAATATTCGGAAGACTTGCTGTAAAAAGAGGGATTATCGTTTTAAACGACCCTGATGGACTATCTAAGTCGATAAACAAGCTTTACTTTCAGACATTCCCTGAGTCTATAAGACCAAAGACTCTTATAACAAGAGACAGGGAAAAGATTAAACAGTTCTACGAGGAACATAACAGAATGATAATAATAAAACCTTCTGTAGGTTCTCAGGGCAGAAATGTTTTTTTAGTCACTCCTGAGGATTTACCAAATTTAGACCAGCTTATTGATACAGTTTTAGAACACGGATATGTTGTTGCACAGGAGTTTATATCGGAGATAAAAAACGGGGATACGAGGCTTTTTATGTTAAATGGAAGGATACTTGAACTTGACGGTGTCTATGCAGCATTCAGAAGAGTTCCGAAAGAAGGAACTATAAGAACAAACATTCACGCCGGCGGTATTTATAAAAAGGCAGAAATAAACGAAGAGATAGTAAAAATAGCAGAAATCGTAAGCCCGAAGCTGATTCAGGATGGAATATTCTTTGCAGGGCTGGATATAGTCGAGGATAAGTTGTTAGAGGTAAATGTTTTTAGCCCGGGAGGAATAGACAAGGTCATGTTACTTGAAGGTGTAGATTTTTCTCCCTATATTGTCAAAACCTTAGAGAGGAAAGTGTGGTATAAAAGGCTTTACCATGGGAACTTCTCAAACAGGGAAATTAACATTATATGAGGTAGCATAATGATAAGACTTCTCCTTTATCTGATAACTCTTATACTGTTTCTTCTCTTTGCTGTTTTTTCACCTAAGGATTTGAAGGAAAAGATAAAAAAACCCAGGTTGAAATAAATTTTTAGATAAATAGATTTTCTAAAAATCATAATACAGGTAACGGAGATTGAAAAAGGTTAAAACGGTATTTGTATGTACGGAGTGTGGTGCCAATTATCCTTCATGGACTGGAAGATGTATATCATGCGGACAGTGGAACACAATAGTAGAGGAAAAACCCGTTTATTCAAAGACAAGGACAAACATAACGACAGGAAACAGACCTAAACCAATAACATCGGCAAAAGAGGAAAAGCACTACGAGAGAATATCAACTGAAATTCCATCTCTGGATGAAGCACTTGGAGGAGGTATTGTAACGGGACAGGTAATTCTTCTCTCAGGTGAGCCCGGAATCGGAAAGTCAACTCTTCTTCTTCAGGTTGCATCAAACATAGCAAGGAACAGAAAGGTTCTCTATGTGACAGGAGAGGAATCTGCTCATCAGGTTTATATAAGAGGAGAGAGAATAGGTGCTTTAAACGACAACCTCCTTATAATGTCTGAAACGAATCTTGAGACGATAGTAAACGCTATAGAAGATGAAAATCCTGATTTTCTTGTCCTTGATTCTGTTCAGACTGTTTACTCATCGGAGCTTGAGTCTGCTGCCGGTTCTGTATCACAGGTAAGGGAAGTAAGTGCAAAGATAACAGAGATTGCAAAGAGGAAAAACATCTCAACAATCATAATCGGACAGGTTACAAAGGAAGGAAGTATAGCCGGACCAAAGGTTTTAGAACACATAGTAGATACTGTTGCACATTTTGAAGGTGAGAGGGGACATTCTTACAGAGTTTTAAAAATCATAAAGAATCGTTTCGGAGCTGCAGGTGAGATAGCCGTTTTTTCTATGAAGGACAGGGGACTTGAAGAGGTAAAAGACCCTTCATCTTTCTTTATATCCGAAAGACCGGAAGGGAAACCCGGGAGCATTATATTTCCTTTTACTGAAGGTTCTAAACCTGTTCTTGTTGAGGTTCAGGCACTTGTATCAAAAACCGTATATGCTGTTCCGCAGAGGAGAGCTCAGGGAATAGATATAAACAGGCTTTCAATCATCCTTGCAGTTCTTGAAAAAGAGGGGAATATCTTCCTGAAGGACAGGGATGTTTTTGTAAATATTGTCGGCGGTATGTTTATAAAAGAGCCGGCTGTTGACCTTGCAGTCGCCCTTGCAATTGTATCGTCTTTTTACAACACGCCGGTTGACAGTCAGATGGCTGCCTTTGGCGAACTTGGTCTCGCAGGAGAAGTAAGGTCTGTTCACTATACCGAGCAGAGAATTAAAGAGGCAAAGAAATTCGGACTAAATAAAATACTGATTCCTTACAACTCAGAAGTTTTAGAGGAAGGAGTGATTCCGGTCAGATATATAAAAGATGCTATAGATATTTTGAGGCGATAAGTTAAAATTTGGCAACGACATTTTAGTGCAAATCTTACGTTAGATAAATCTAATTTAAAACAGATGGTAGCCTCTGACAGCTTTAAAATACATTATTTTTCAGCAAATCTTCTCCACCTATCCTAATTATTTCCCTATGGTCTTTCACATAAAAAGCAAAGACCTTGTCTCCTTCTTCTAAAACCTTTTCTGTTTCTTGTACAATTTCTTTCACTGTTTTCTCTGGCAGAGTTGTCTCAAAAACACTGAATTGAGTTCTTATCCCATAGAGTTTTAAGATTTTATAAACTTTTCTCCAAACTTTTGGATTTGATATGTCATAGCATATAACAAATCTCATAACATACTTTCCAATTGATTTAAAAATATTTGAGTATCATTTAAATATTTTGAATTTTTTAAAACATCCTCATTTACTTTTTGAAAGAACTGTTTTGATTTTTCTGATTTTAAAGAATAGCCCTTTCCCTTCTTAAAATCATCCCATTTAAAAAATCCGCTATTAAATAAATTAAGAACGTAAATAGTTAGTGCAGGTCTTGAATACTCTATAATGTCTGAAACAAAAGCAGAGTGAGAACCCCTCTTTCTATGCAAAAATCCAATGTAAGGATCAAATCCTTTTGAGGTTATTATGGAGAATAAAACATTGTGATAAAGGGTATAAACCAAACTCAAAATAGTGTTAACCGGATCAGGAGAAGGATAATATTTTCTTTCCTTGAATCCGTATTTATTCATCAGTTTTCGTTTAAAATCTTCAAAAAATAAAGCTGAAGCCCTTCCTTCTATACCTAAAACCTCATTATAAGTTGTTACTCTAAGTAGTTTCTCTTTTAAGGATGTTAAATCTAAATCGCTGTATTTTTCAATCTGTTGAATTTTATTAAAAACTATAAATTTAGTAATTTTTGATTTTTTCTGACTGTTATTGAAGGCGCTGTACTGTTTTAATCTAACTTTATAATCACTTTTCAGATAAAATTTAGTAATCAATCCTCTTAATTTTCCTCCTAAAGTGGACAAAAATATATCAATATCATGTGCTAACATGAAATTTATGGCATTAATCGATAAATGTATATTTCCAAATATGAAAAGATTATCAATTAGGTTTACAGGAATTTCACCAAGCTTTTCATTTTTAAAATAGATTACTATCTGGTTATCTTTCCTTTTAACGGTAGCTCCCTGTGTAGAAATAAAATAATTTTGCCTCAAAATGAATATCCCCTTTGGAAGAAATCTTTATATTCTTTATTTGTAATAGGCTCCTTATAATAGGGAAATATGTAAACTAAATCGTGCTCTTTTTCTACAATCTTCTCTATCTCATCCTTGAGTTTTTTTATTATTTTCTGGTCATTTACTGGAACTTCAAAAACACTTTTTTGAATGTTATATCCATAACCTTTTAAAAGCTTAAAGAGTTTTCTTCTTCTTTTATCATCAGAAACATCATAAGCAATTAAATATTTCATATTTCTACGATTATATTTTATTGCCTTACTTTATTTAAATTATAAAAGTTCGAAATAAAAATTCAATAGAAAAAATCTGACAATACCATTATAAAATTTTCAGGAAAATTAAAAATCTTTGGGAGGGTTTTATATCAATGGTTTGCGGATTTTGGAGCTTGATTTGTATAAGAATATAGAAGGGTTTTTAGGTGGTTTTTAAAGGGAAAATGCTCTCTAATCTGCTTAAAATAAGGATTGCAATTTTTTGTTGACAGGAGGGTTTATTTATGCTAATTTAAAAATAATCGAGGTTAATTTGTATAAGAATATAGGCTACTTGACATTTTGAATACGGCTTATATCAAGGACTTGCAGGGGTCTCTCGAACTGTCCCGATTTCTTAAGGGCATTGCGACTTTTTGGTCAGGTGTCGGGACATACAGCAGTCTGTAAAACTCGAACTGTCCCGATTTCTTAAGGGCATTGCGACTTTCATTTTTATTTTTAAAGTTTTCTATAATTTTCTCGAACTGTCCCGATTTCTTAAGGGCATTGCGACTAATTTCCTCCCCTTTGACTTTTACTACACGGATCCCCTCGAACTGTCCCGATTTCTTAAGGGCATTGCGACACCTCCCCATGGAGGTCGAATTTACTTTTTATAGTAGCTCGAACTGTCCCGATTTCTTAAGGGCATTGCGACTCCTGTATTTATTCATAACTATACCTCCCTTTAAATCTCGAACTGTCCCGATTTCTTAAGGGCATTGCGACTTTCATTTTTATTTTTAAAGTTTTCTATAATTTTCTCGAACTGTCCCGATTTCTTAAGGGCATTGCGACTCCACCTCTTCGGTGGATTGGAAATAATAATCCTCAGGTACTCGAACTGTCCCGATTTCTTAAGGGCATTGCGACTTATAAATTTTTTGGGATTTTAAAATTTTTCTTTTCACTCTCGAACTGTCCCGATTTCTTAAGGGCATTGCGACAGCATTTGAGCTTGATTATCATCATCTAAATAACCAAGCCTGCACTGTCCCGACCTTTTTGAGCGTTAGAATTTGCAGATTTTTTGAATCATCCTTATAGTATTAATTAGTTTTATTAAAAGTTTAAAATTTTTAAGGTAGAATTCATGAAAATTAAAAAGGATATCTTTACATATCTTACAAATACAGAAGTAAAAGCAATATATGAGCTAAAGAAGGAAATTTTAAAGTTAGTTCCTAATGTGAAAATCATACTTTACGGCTCAAAAGCCAAAGGTTCTTTTGACAAAGAAAGTGATATAGACCTTTTAATCATTGTTCCAAATCTCAATAAAAAACTAAAATATAAAATAATCGATATAGCTACAGAAATCGAATTAAAATACGATGTAGTCTTTGGACTAATTATTATTAGTGAAGAGAAATATAAAAAATCAAATCTTTTTAAAGGCTCCCTGTATTATGAAAATATAAAAAAAGAAGGTTTGCTTGTTTGAATAATGAAAATTTAGAGATTGCTAAATATTGGATAAAAAAAGCATACAGAACATTAGAAACTGCTAAACACGACTTTAAGGGAGGATTTTTCGAATCATCATTAGACAGACTTTATTATGCTGCATTTTATATGGTGTTAGCATATTTAACATTAGAAAAGGAGAAATTTAATAAACACAGTGGAGTAAAAGCTTTCTTTTTCAGGAAAGTAATTAAAGAAGGTTTATTAGATAAACACTATGGAAAGCTTTATAACAAACTTTACTACTTAAGAGAAGAAGCAGACTATACACCTAATCCATCTTTTGAAAAAAGTGAAGTTGAAACCCTAATTAAAGAAACTGAAGATTTTTTGGAAAAGATGAAACTTATAATAGAGAAAGAAATAAAAATAATATCAAATAAGTGAACTTAGGGCATTTTTCTTTCAATTATGTAGCTGAAGCTCCATAAGAAAAAAATTAGGTTAAAAGGATTTCATCTGTTCCTTTTGGAAAAATCTAATAATACCACTATCAAATTTTTACTGAAGGATTAACTCTTTTGTCAGGGTTTAATATCAAGGGTTTTCGGGATTTTCAATTTAAAAAAGTTCCAAAATTGCATGGTGAGAGGTCATTTTTGGGCTATTTTTTATTGAAATTCCCTGCAAATCCGCATAAAATAAGGATAACGATTTTTTAAGGGCGTCAGGCTTTATTGTTGCACATTAGAGAGATTTAAGGTATAATTTGTAGAAAATTTGGCTACTTGACATTGTGAATATGGCTTAAATCAAGGGTCGTAGAGGTTCACCTGCATTGTCCCGACTTCTTAAGGGCATTGCGACTTTACTACCTCCTATGGTTTATTTTTTTAAAGGCAATTTCTTGCACTGTCCCGACTTCTTAAGGGCATTGTGAAATAAAATCTATTAATACAAGAAACTTGAAGTTTTAACTTTAGCCAACCAAGAAAATTTTTATTGACATATACCTATAAATATCTATAAACCCTTTACCTTTTGGATAAGTAGAAAACTTAAAAAAATCCACTAAAAAAGCTCACTGGTGAAATTTTTGAAGAAACTTATAATATTTTAAGGATAGGAATATAGAGAAATTTGATTTTATGAGGTAGATACTAATGAAACTAACAATAGAAGTACCAGATGAAGAAATTTATGAATTAGGAAAAGAGACATTTAAAAAGAAAATAGAAGAATATTTACAATTTTTAAAATTAGAAAAAGACATAAAAGAACTATCAAAAGAGATAAAACAAGTGTTTTCTGAAGAGGAATACTGGCAAGAAGTGGAAAAAAGCAGACAGGAAGCTTGGCATGAATATAAAAAAGGTCTTGAATTAGAATGAGAGTTGTTGTTGATGCAAATATTATTTTCTCTTCACTTATAAAAGGAAACCCTGTTTACTTAAAAATACTAAATAATATTGATGCCTATGCTCCAGATTTCATATTTATTGAGATTGAAAAATATGAAAAAAGAATTTTAAAAAAAGTATCAAATACACAAAAGATGAAAGAAATAATTTTTAAAATTTTTGAAAAAATTACAATAATTCCCAAAATTGCTCTAAGAAAAACAAATATAAAAAAAGCTTATAATCTTTGTAGAGATATAGATGAAAAAGACACACCATATGTAGCTTTAGCACTTGAACTTGATGCATATTTATGGACAAACGATAAAAAATTGGCAAATAAATTAAGAGAAAAAGGCTTCTCGAAAATATTAACAACAGATGAATTAATAAGGATAATAGAACGATAAAGTTTAAAACTGGTAATTATTGCATAGTGAGGGGTAAATTTTAGGTTATTTTTCGTTAAAATTTCCTGCAAATCCGCATAAAATAAGGATAACGATTTTTTGACCTTGTCAGGCTTTATTGTTGCATATTAGAGAGATTCAAGGTATAATTTGTAGAAAATTCGGCTACTTGACATTTTGAATATGGCTTTTATCAAGGGTCGCATAGGTTCACTCGCATTAACCCGACTTTTTAAGGGTATTGCGACTCTACTAATGCCCTAACATGTTCCCCCATTTCTTTTAACTTGCATTGTCCCGACTTCTTAAGGGCGTTACTAACCCTAAGTATCTATATAAACCTATAGCCGTTTGTTTACTACGTTAAACAAAATTTGATATAATTTGTTTATTATGGAGAACATTTTTAATCTTTTTCAAGAAAGATTTATAAGTTTACTTGCCAGATTCAATATCAAATACAAACGGTATTTTTACCAAAAGATAAACCTAAACGATAAACTCATTGGCATTATTGGAGCACGAGGAGTAGGAAAAACCACATTTCTTTTACAGTTTTTAAAAGAAAATAAATTACCGGTTTCAAAAAAGCTATACATATCAGCAGACAGCATAGAGTTTAGCGATGTATCGTTATTTGAATTTGCAAAATATTTCGAAAGTATCGGTGGAGAAATTCTGGTAGTAGATGAAATCCATAAGTATAAAAATTTTGAAAAACACTTAAAACAGATATATGATTTTCTAAACATAAAAGTTTTATTTTCCGGTTCATCTGCTATCAGGTTAGAACACTCTAAAACAGATTTAAGCCGGAGAGCTACCATATACAAAGTAAACGGATTGTCTTATAGAGAGTTCTTAGAGCTAAAACTTGGGGTTTCTTTAAAGAGTTATACATTAGAGGAAATTTTAGAAAATCACATAGAGATATCCTATGAGATTTTAAAGATATTAAAACCACTGGAACACTGGAAGGAATACTTACAAAAAGGCTTTTATCCATTTTATTTTGAAAATCCGGAAACGTACTACATAAAATTAGAGCAAATAATAAATACAGTCATAGAAACAGATTTGCCCTTTGTGTTTAATATAGAAGTTGAGAATTTAATAAAGCTAAAAAAATTGGTCAAGCTAATATGTATTTCAGAACCGTATGAATTAAACCTGTCAAAATTAGCTCAAAAAATAGAAATAAACAGGGCTACACTATACAAATATATAGAGTACCTGCATCGAGGAGATATCCTTTTTATCTTAAAATCCTCTCAAAAAGGAGACAGAATTTTTACAAAGCCAGAGAAAATATATATGAACAACACAAATCTAAACTATTGCTACTGTGGAAATCCAAAAATTGGAATAATCAGAGAGACTTTCATAATGTCAATGCTAAGGGAAAATCATAATATTGAATATCCTAAAAAAGGTGATATAAGAATTGATGGGAAATACACTCTTGAAGTTGGTGGAAAAAGTAAAAAACAAAATCAAATAAAGAATGTAAAAAATAGTTTCTTAGCTGTTGATGATATTGAAGTTGGAACTGGAAACAAGATACCACTATGGCTTTTTGGTTTTCTGTATTAAATCTGACAATACCATTATCAAATTTTCACCGAAAGGTTAAGTCTTTTGTCAGGGTTTAATATAAATGGTTTGCGGGGTTTTTGGTCAAAAAAAGTTCCAAAATCGCATGGTGAGGGGTCATTTTTGGGTTATTTTTTGTTGAAACTCCCTGCAAATCCGCATAAAATAAGGATAACGATTTTTTGAGGACGTCAGGCTCTATTGTTGCACATTAGAGAGATTTAAGGTATAATCTGTAGAAAATTCGGCTACTTGACATTTTGAATATGGCTTTTATCAAGAACTTGCGAGGTTCCCTTGCACTGTCCCGACTTCTTAAGGGCATTGCGACTCTTTTTTCCAAGTTCTTCAGTTACCTTTGTGTTTTTCTTGCACTGTCCCGACTTCTTAAGGGCATTGCGACATATCTTTATAAGTCTGTCTATTGTGCTCTCCGCTAACTCGTACTGTCCCGACTTTCTACGGGCATTGCGACGAACACTACTCCCTGCTCACTGAGACTTCAAGGCTTACCTTGTACTGTCCCGACTTTCTAAGGGCATTGGTTTTACAATTTTTTGATGTATCTTTATATTAAGTATTAAAAATTAGTTATAGAGATCAATGGAAAAGAAAACAGAAGATGTAGAATTCAAAAAATTAAATATAGAAAAAGCCAAAGTTTTAGAAGGTCAAATAAGAAGTTTAATTTTGCTAATATTAGGTTTAGGTGGTGGAATCGGAACTTTAATTGTTAATTTTGAAAATTATCAAATGTTAATAATATCTTTAATAAGTATCGGTTTGTTTTTGTTGGCTTTTATCATTGTTGGAACTTTGGTAATTTGGATAGAATTAGAACAATTAAAGAAAAGGTGGTAATAATGGAAACTTTACTTTTAATTTTAGTATGGATAATAGGAATAATTCTAATAGTTAGCTTTGGAGCTATGATATGGAAAACATGGGATACGTATAAATCTACCATTAAAAAAGTATAAAAATAAGCAACTAAATATTTCATTTTCAGAAACTTATCAGTTCTGTTTTAGATTTTTATTTTAAATTTATCTTTTTTCTTTTTAATTTGCTCAGCTATAAATTTAATGTAAGCTTCTGATTTTTCTTTATCCCTGAATTTTTTTATTTTTTTCAGTTTATATCCTTTTTTCTTTAGCTGTAGATATTTTTCTATCCTTTCCTTTGTTAACTCATCTAATTTTATCTTCAAGTTTTAACTCCTTTAACAATTCTCTAAGTTTATCCTCTAATAACTCTTCCTTTGCCCTTTTTAAAAGATATTCAAAATCTATCTCTTTTTCATATCCTTCAATCAATATTTTTGCCATTTCACAGTCGCTCTCAGATTTCCAATGAACACAGGCATTTAGCCTGTCTATGATTAAGTCCTCAATTCCAATCACATTTATAGTATATTCTTTTCCATCAATTTCAACTTTTATCTTCCTGACTTTTGATAGACTACCACCTAATCTATAATCAACTAATTCAATAAATAAACCAAGCTCATCGGATATATAGTTTTTTCCCTGTTTTTTAAAGACTCCTGATGAAAATATTACTTTTTCAAATTCTTCTCTATTTGGAAAGACATAATCAATATCTCCAGATACGTAAAAAGGAGAAGCATATATCTCAACGGCAGACCCACCTACAATTATAGGCAGATTTTTACCTCTTTCTTTTAGTTTTTCTGTTATCCAAACAGAAAAAAGCACATGTTTTTTAAAGATATCACTTTCTTTCTTTATCCTTTCTAAAAGGGCATCTGTATTGTTCTTAGCCATTCGACAACCTATCTAAGAGATTTAAATCAAAAAAACAATAATATTTTTAAGCTCTTTAAAAATTTTACAATACCGTTATCAAATTTTCACTGAAGGATTAACTCTTTTGTCAGGGTTTAATATCAATGGTTTGCGGGATTTTTGATTTAAAAAAGTTCCCAAATTGCATGGTGAGGGGTCATTTTTGGGTTATTTTTTGTTGAAACTCTCTGCAAACCCGCATAAAATAAGGATAACGATTTTTTGAGGACGTCAGGCTCTATTGTTGGGTACTTAGTTAATAAGTAGATAATAAATTCCACCTGATAAACACCAAAGCCAAAGCCCTATATAAAGCTCTGACAGATTTTGCATAAGCCTTTGTTTTCCTTTTTAACATAGCTAACTTACTTCTTAAAAAGGAGTGTAAACCCTCAT
>WFXI01000145.1 GCA_015490675.1 Hydrogenothermaceae bacterium | reverse complement strand
TTTAAAATTTCAATATGAATTAAGAGATATTAAAGAAATCGAATGTAATGAACTTCTAAAAAGTGACAATCTAGAAGATAAAATACTTGCTGTTTTATGTAATGTAAAAGATTTTGAGAAATATATATCTTCACTAGTTAAAGAACTTATATAACTTCCTGAAAAGCAAAGAGCAGATTACATTAGAAAATTATTGATTGCTTTAAATTACAGACCTAAATTAAAGGAGAGACTAACATCTCTTATGGAGGAAAGAGATATGCCCTTAACTATAACAGAAGAAATGATAAAGAATGACCCTTTTTTCAAAAAAGGCGTTGAAAACACAAAAAAAGAAGCTGTTAGAAAGCTCTATGAAAAATTAAACTTATCTCCTAAACAAATATCAGAAGTTCTTGATGTTTCTATAGAATTTGTTGAAAAAGTTATAAAAGAAAAAAATAAAACCTAATAAACATTGAAAACTTCAAATAAAATCAGGCTTAAAGAGTGGCAAATTAAGGCAATCAAAGAAACTATAAAGAATTTTGATAAAAATGCAAAAATATACATCTATGGAAGTAGGACAGACTTAACGAAAAAAGGCGGAGATATAGACATACTTGTTATATCTGATAAAATTTCTTTAAAAGACCAATTAAAAATAAAAGCAAAATTATTAGTTTTACTTGGAGATAGAAAAATAGATTTGTTAGTTGCCAAAAATGAAAATGAAACACCCTTTGTTGAAATAGCATATAATCAGGCGGTAGAGATTTGAATAGTAGAGAAAAAATCAAACAGCAACTTTGCGAAAATTTAGAGCTACTTAGTAAAAATACTCAATGGTTAGAAAAAAGCTATCTTATTTGTAAACATTACGAATTTTCATCTATAGATGATTTAACTGAAGAACAATTAACAAATTTAGAAGCTTTAAGCAGTAGATTTAGTAGGTCTATAGATATTTTAATCTATAAAGTTTTAAGGACTTTAGACATATATGAGCTTGAAGACATTGAAAATAAACTTGATATACTAATAAGAGCAGAGAAAAGAGGATTTATTGAAGATTATGAATTATTAATTGAAATGAAAGATTTAAGAAACAAACTAGTGCATGAATATATAATTGATATAAGTAGTGTTTTTAAATTGGTTATAGACTATACACCAAAGCTTTTAGAAACTATAAAAAATACAGAAGATTATATAAAAAATTTAAAAAGATACTGTTTGTGAGGTAATAAAAATGGAAAATTTAGAGCTTGAAAAAGAGTTTGAAAGACTTTTAGAAGAACAAGAAAAAAACATTAGCACTTATTCAAAGGGAGATATAGTCAAAGGAAGCATTGTAAAAATACAAGATAACATAGCATTTGTAGATATTGGACAAAAAACAGAAGCAGTTATAAATAAAGAAGAAATAGAAGGCTTAACAGAAGGAGCATTAATAGAAGCAATATACACAGGAAAAAGAAAAGAAGGTTATCCCCTTTTGACAAGAAAACCTCTAATTTTTAAACAAGCTTTAGAAAACATTCAAAATGCATTTAAAGAAAACAAAAGAGTCCTAGCTAAACCTGTAAAAAAATTATCTAAGGGCTATTTAGTAGATATTCAGGGGATAAAAGCATATTTACCAAACTCACAAACAGGCTTGAAAGAAGGAGAAAGTTTACCTGAAGAATTTGAAGTTTATATCCTAAATATGGACACATCTAAAAAAACACCTAGTATTGTAGTTTCAAGGAAGAAAGTTTTACAAGAAGAAATTAATAAGAAAAAAGAAAAATTATTAAATGAGATTCAAGAAGGAATAACAATTCCTGTAAAAGTTGTAAAAATTACAGAAAAAGGAGCAGTTGTCTCTATAGGAGATTTACTAAGAGGATTTTTACCATCTTCTCTTTACAGCTGGGAGAAAAATAAAAATATAAATGAGCTTAAAGAAGGACAAGAATTAGAGTTAATGGTAAAACAGGTAGATAAAGAAAGCCAAAAAATTATTCTCTCTAAAAGAGATTTAGAGCCAAATCCCTGGGAAGAGTTTGATAAAAATGTTGGTGATAAGGTAGAAGCAGTTGTAGTAGGATTTAATGATTTTGGGCTTATAGTAAAAGTAGGAAAACTAGAAGGATTTATACATAAATCTCAAACACATCATTTATATCCAGAAAAGTTCAAACAAATTTATAAAGAAAGCCAAACAGTTGAAGCAGTAATTACAGATTTAGATAAAGAAAGAAGAAATCTAAAACTTTCTATAACAAAAGCTACACCTCACCCTATAGATAAATTTTTAGAAGAAAATCCAGAAGGCTCACAAATAGAAGCCAAGATAAAAGCTGTAAAAAACAAAGTAGCCTTTATAGATTTAGGAGAAATAGAAGGAATTCTTCATCTGGAAGATGCAACATGGAATCCAAAAATAAAAAATATAAAACAAGTGTTAAAGGGCAAAAAAGTTTTAAAGTTTAAAGTTTTAGGTAGAGAGAAAGATAAAATAAGACTTGGTTTAAAGCAATTTAAAGAAAATCCATGGGAAGAATTCTTATCTAAGCATAAAGTAGGAGACTAT
>WFXI01000144.1 GCA_015490675.1 Hydrogenothermaceae bacterium | reverse complement strand
AGTCCTGGCCTGTTTATTGTATCTTCCATTAAAGCAATTTTTCTTGGGTCTAGTGCCATAGGACAAACTTTTAAACATTCTCTACAAGTTCCACAATCTTTAGTTGTATAAGGAGGCTTTAATGCAGGCTTATAATAGTAAAAGTGAGGAGTTAATTTTTGATAAATACCTGTAGGACAAAAAGTTCTACACCATCTTTTACCTATATAAAGTTCCCAGAAAAATATTGGGAAAATAGCAATTAAAGCTACCCACATAGGGATAAAAGAAGGGTTTGTATAAAAGAAAAATACTCTTAAATCAGTTACCCAGTTGAAAAATATACCTGCAAAAATAATTGTCATTATAAATGTTATTACTATATAAGCTAATTTATGGTGTTTTCCTAGTTTTCTTCTTAATTTTTCTTGAACTTCTGCAAACCAACCACCAGGGCAAATCCAACCACAAAAAACTCTTCCCTGTATCATATTTAAAACTATAACTAAAATTGCAAAAACCCCAAGTGCTGCTATAACTGGAATTATTCCATCTATTACAGGTCTTTGCTGTCCAAAAAGCCAAGATTCATTGTGTGCTAAGTCAATTTTTATAATCTTAAAAGTAGGGATTATAATAAGAGCAATAATAATAGAAATATAAACAATATTTCTAAGAATTGTAAATTTATGTGTCTGCCACCAAGATGGAGAACTATTTACTGTTGCTTCCATTTTTACTACCTCATAAAGTTAGTATTTATTAACTAAATAATATAAGAATATTATAATTATTGCAAGAATAATCTTATACCAGCTACTCCAAAAACTCCAGTTTTTAATACATCATCTATATTTTGTCTATTTATACCACCTAAGGCATAAACAGGAATTTTTACATTATTTACAACTTCTTTAAGTTTTTCTAAGCCTTGAGGCTTTCCTTTATTAGGAACATAAAAAATAGGAGAGAAGATTATATAATCAGCCCTTTCTTCTTCAGCTTTTTTAGCACATTCTAAACTATGACAAGATTTACCAACTATGAGTTTTGGAAATTTTCTTTTTATATCTTTAACATCAAAAGAATTTTCTGGAAGATGAACTCCATCTGCTCCGCATAAAAGTGCTATATCAACCCTTTCATTTATAATAAGACAACTATTTTTGAAATTTTTCATAAGGCATTTTACTTCTTTACACAAAGATAAAAGTTTTTTTGAAGGTAAATCTTTTTCTCTAATTTGAATCATTTGAGTTTTATTTTTTAAGATTTCCTCAATTTGATATAAAAGAGGTTTTTTATACTGTTTTCTATCTGTAATAGCATAAAACTTTTGCAGTTTTTTATTCATCTGCTCCTTTATCCAGTATAAGCATTACAATGAAAATTATAATTGCTAAAGTAACCATTCCAATAATTACAAGAGGAAATCCAACAGATGGGTCCATTTAACCCTCCTATACATTTATTTTTCTAATATCCAAAAAACTGCCACTTTCAAATTGTTTTAATTTTGGGAAGATTTCTATTAGTTTCTTACTTGCCTCTTCTGGTGTCATTTTGGGAGATTCTTTTAACCTTTTTACAGAAGGAAATTTTTTATCATCAACATTTTTTAAAATATAATTAAGCATTGGAGTTGTTATTAATCCAGGAGCTAAGGCAACTATATGGGTATCCATTTCTCTAGAATAAAGTTTTAAAAGCATATTTAAAGAGGCTTTTGATATAGAATAAGCACCCCAGCCTTTATTGCCATTAACTGCAGCACCAGAAGAGATTCCAATAATCTGGTCTATTTTGATTTGTAAATCTATTAAAGCATCTAAAATAATTTTATTAGCCCAAACATTTACATCCATTACTTTTTGTATTTCATACATTTTTGTGAAATGGATTTCTTTTATATCTCCTAAAATACCTGCATTGAGGATTACATATTTTAGAGTTTTTACATTTTTTAATAGTTTTTCTATAGATGAATATACAGTTTCTAAAGCTTGCAAATCACACTTTATAAATTTTATTTTTCCTTTTAATTCTTCTGGTAAATGCCTACTTAAAGCGTAGACTTCATAACCTTTAGATATAAACTCTTTAGCTAAAGCTAAACCTAAACCAGAGCCTACCCCTGTGATAAACACAGAGTTTACCATTTACCTACCTCAAATTTATATTTAAAAGAGGGGCAAACCCCTCATAGAAGTTTCTTTGAGATTTATCTGTGAGCATGCCCGTGAAGAATTTCTTCAGGAGTTGCCTCTCTAACATTTACTATTTCTATATCAAAAACAAGGTCTTTTCCTGCTAATGGGTGGTTCATATCTACTGTAACTTCGTTATCATCAAAATCTACTACCACCATATTTATAATTTGACCTTCTGGAGTTTGTGCCTGTAAAGGCATTCCTTTTTGTAATTCTACTCCTTGAAAATATTCTCTAGGAGCTTTTTGAATTAAATTTTCATCTTTTTCTCCATAAGCCTCTGCTGCAGGAACTTCTATAGTCTTAGTTTCACCAACTTTCATTCCCATCATTTGTTTTTCAAGTCCAGGAATGATTTCCCCTTTCCCTGCAAGTATTGTAAGAGGTTCCCCGTGAAACTGGCTAGAATCTATAATTTCTCCAGTTTCTTTGTCTTTTAATGTGTAGTTGAAAGTAACTACTGTGTTGTTTTGAACTTCTTGTGACATTGTTAAAACTCCTTTATACAAAAATTAAATTATTTCTTTTATATTTTTAATTTCAAAACTTTCTTTGTCTGTGTAAATATATATATTGTTTTTATCCTTGTCAACACCAAAAACTAAAACCTTGCTAAAATTATTTGAAAATGCATAATCTAAAGTATCTCCTAATTGTCTATTTAATAATTCTATAGCTATATTTTTCCCCTGGTTTCTTAAAACATTTACAATTTCAAAAAATCTTTTTTCTTCAATTCCTCTATTTACAGCTAAGTAATAATCCTTATTTTTTAAAATATTTTTATTTTTCAGATATTCAAAAATTGAAATCGTATCAAAAGCAAACCCAACAGCAGGATAATTACCATTAAACTTTCCTATTAAAGAATCGTATCTTCCACCCTGTCCTATAGGTTTTTTATGACCAGAAATGAATATCTCAAAGATTATTCCTGTGTAGTACTCAAATTGTCGAACTTCGCCTAAATCAAAAGATATATATTTTGAATATCCGAAACATTCTAGCTTTGAATAAATTTTTTCTAAGTATTCTAAAGTTTCTACAAGTTGTTTGTAGTTTTTTACTTTTTCCTTTAAATCAGTTATTAAATCAACTTTCCCTTGATACAGGGGAATATTAGTAATAAACTCTGCTAAATCTTTATTTATCTTTTCTTCAATAACAAACTTTTCTAAGTTGAATATTTCTTTATTTTTAACAAAGTTTACTAAATTATTAAATTTTTCTTCATTTAAATCTAAAATTTCTTTTAATGCATATAAAATAGAAACAGAGCTTATATCTATTTGAAAATTTTCTATTCCAAGTTTTTTTAAAGCTTCAATTGAAACTAACAAAACTTCAATGTCTGATTCTAAAGAATTTACACCAATTAACTCTATCCCAGATTGCCTTTTTTCCCAGAAATTTTCTCCTTTTGGTGTTTCGTATCTAAAAATAGTGCCTTTATAGTAAACTCGATAAGGAATTTGCTTTTGTTTAAGGGACGAGAAATATCTTGCTATTTGAGCTGTAAAATCTGCTCTTAAAGTTAATATTTCTCCTTTATGTCTATCTATAATTCTGAATGTTTTATTTGATATATTTTTACCAACACCTTTTTTGTGAACATCAAAATATTCAAAGTAAGGGGTTTTTATTTCTTTATAACCCCAAGACTCAAAAGTTTCTGTAATTGATTCTTCTATAGTAGAAAGAGATATACTTTCTTCTAGAGAAAATACTCTTACACCTTTGGGAATATCTATGTTCAACTTTCTTTCTCTTTAAGTTTTTTTATTCTCCAAAAGGTAGGAATTGTTATAACACCTATACCCAAAGCTAGTAAAGCAAACTCTATAAGTAATGTTTTATCCATTACAATGCGTCCATAGCAGGTATAAATAAATCTTTTAAAAAGTAAGTATTGTTTAATTTATATAAAATAGGTCTAACTTTATCATAGTCTAAAATAGAATAAGATGCATTATCACAACCAAAAGACCAGAATTTATCTAAATCTAGCCCAAGACCAACAGTTAAAGAAGCTCTTATAGGAACTGTATGTGATACTGCTACAATTGTTTCTCCATCATGTTTTTCTAACATTTCATCCTGGAATTTTTTTACTCTTTTTGCAACTTCATTTAAATCTTCACCGTTTGGAAACTTAACTGTATGAGGTTTGTATAGCCAGTCATTAAACATATCAGGATATTTTTCTTTTACTTCATCTACAAGCATTCCAGACCAGTCCCCGTGGTCTATTTCTATAATGTCTTCATTTTTATTAATAGGAAGCCCTAATTCCTTTGAGATATATTCAGCTGTCATATATGTTCTTTTTAAAGGACTGGAGTAAATTGCGGTAGGGTTGTATTTTTTTAAAGCCTCTGCAAGAAGGGGAGCCTGCTTGTGACCTCTTTCGCTAAGTTCTGGGTCTAATCTTCCTTGATATCTGCCGATTGGGTTCCAAAGGCTTTCTGCATGTCTAACATATATAATTCTAACAGCCAAAAGTACCTCCTAAGATAAAAAAGCATTTTATAAAATTTTAACAGATTT
>WFXI01000143.1 GCA_015490675.1 Hydrogenothermaceae bacterium | reverse complement strand
TTTCTTGCTTCTGTAAAGTTTCCTTCAAGAGCAAGTTCACACATTCTTGCTATATCCTGTGGAACTAAATTATTAGCAACAGATATTACCCCTTTTGCTCCTACAGACATCATAGGAAGAGTTAATGCATCATCTCCTGACAAGATAACAACTTCAGGATTTGTTAAAGCAATTTGCTCCGAAACTCTTGCAACATTTCCAGTAGCTTCCTTTAATCCAATTATATTTGGAAAATCAGAGTATAATCTTGCAAATGTTTCTGGAAGCATATCAACACCAGTTCTGGAAGGAATGTTATATAAAATAAGTGGTATGTTAGTTTCTTCTGCTATTGCTTTGAAGTGTTGATATATTCCTTCTTGTGTAGGTTTGTTATAGTAAGGAACTATTTGTAGTGATGCATCTGCACCAACTTTTTCTGCAAATTTAGTTAAGGCAATAGCTTCATGAGTGGCATTTGCTCCTGTTCCTGCAATAATAGGTATTCTTTTATCAGCATATTCTACCGCCAGTGCAATTAACTCTTCGTGCTCTGAATATGTTAAAGTTGCAGATTCTCCAGTAGTTCCAGCAACTACTATTCCATGAGTTCCATTTTTTACATGAAAATCTATAAGATTTTTCAAACTTTTTTTGTCTATATTTCCATCTTTAAAAGGTGTAATTAATGCAACAAGAGAACCAGTAAACATTATTTTTTATCCTCCATATTAATTTTGTTAAATAATAGTTTATTATATATTTAAATGAAATTCTTAAAAGAAATATAAGGTGCTAAGTTGGACGAAACCATTTTAGATATGCCACTTCCTCATGATGAACAGCTAGAAAGGGCAGTAATAGGAGGCATTATTTTAGAGCCCTCTGTTGCAGATACTGTAATTAATATCCTTAAACCTGAAGATTTTTACAATGAAAAAAACAGAATACTTTATGAAACTGTTATTGAGATAATTAGCGAAGGTATAGCTTTAGACCCTCTTACCTTAAAGACAAGACTAGAAAAGAAAAACAAATTTGAACATGTAGGTGGAGATATTTATTTATCTTTAGTTATGTCTGATGCTGCACCTCCTAAAACAATAGAACATATTGCACAAAGCTTAAAAGAAAAAGCTATTACCAGAGGATTAATAATTGTTGCAAAAGACATTCTTTTAAAAGCTAAGCAGATAAAAAATGTAGATGAGCTTATAGATTATGCAGAAAGTAGTATTTTTAAATTAAGTGAAGAAAAGACTATATCTGAATACTTCCATATTGGCGATGTCCTTCAAAAAACCTTAGAAATGATAAATGAACTGTCTAAAAAAGACAGTATAGTTACAGGTCTTCCTTCTGGTTTTTATGAGCTTGATAGATTAACAACAGGTTTTCATAAAGGAGATTTAATTATAGTAGCAGCTAGACCTGCTATGGGAAAAACTTCCTTTGCATTATCTATTCTTCATTATGTATCGGTTGTAGAAAATATACCCTCTGCATTCTTCTCTCTTGAAATGTCTAAAGAACAAATTGCAATGAGACTTCTTTGTAATGAGGCTAGAATTCCTTTAAGAAAAGTGCGTTCTGGATTTTTAACGAAAGAAGAACTGGAACAAATTACAGAAAAAGTTTTAGAAATGAAAAACTCACCAATTTATATAGATGATACTGCTGCTTTATCTATTTTAGATTTAAGGGCAAAAGCAAGAAAACTAAAGAGAGAAAAGGATATCCAGTTAATTGTTGTAGATTATCTTCAGCTTATGAGGTCATCAAGAAGAGTAGAAAATAGACAGCAAGAAGTTGCAGAAATATCTAGAGGATTAAAAGGACTGGCAAAAGATTTAGACATTCCAGTAATAGCCTTAGCACAGCTTTCAAGACAAACAGAAATGAGAAGTGATAAAAGACCACAATTAGCAGATTTAAGAGAAAGTGGTTGTTTAACAGGGGATACACTTGTAATAGATGCAGATACAGGAAATCTTCAACCTATAGAAAAACTTGTTGGTAAACAGTTTTATACATTAGCATTAGATAAAGATTTTAAGCTCAAAAGGGCATTTGTTTCCAAAGTATTTTATAGTGGCAAGAAAAAAGTTTATCTATTAAAAACTAGAACTGGTAGAGAAATAAAGGCTTCTTCAAATCACCCGTTCTTAAAATTAGATGGGTGGCATAGGTTAGATGAACTAAAAGTTGGAGATAAAATAGCTGTTCCAAGGGTTCTAAAAACAGGATATAAAGATGACATTTCAGATGAAGAAATCATTTTATTGGCACATCTTATTGGAGATGGTTGTATATTACCTAGACAACCTTACCATTATACATCTGCAGACCTACAAAATATAAATATCGTAGCTGATACTGCAGAAAAACTATTTAATATAAAACCTAGAATTGTAAAACAGAAAAATTGGTATTATGTTTACTTACCATCACCATACAAACTAACAAAAGGCAAGAAACATCCAATAACTATATGGTTTGAAAAACTAAATATAAAAAGAACTCGCTCTTATGAAAAGGAAGTCCCTGAAAAAATATTTAATTTGTCACCAAAAAAAATTGCTTTATTTTTAAAACATCTATGGGCTACAGATGGCTCTATATCTTATAGAAAACAAAAAGGAAAGTTCAACATCTCCATATATTACTCCACTACAAGCAAAAAACTTGCTCATCAAATTCAACATCTATTGTTGAAACTTGGGATTATATCCATAATAAGAACCACCAAAAAAGAAAACTATAGACCTTCTTACAATATATACATTACAGGAAAAACAAATCAGAAAAAATTCTTAACAAAGGTTGGCTGTTTTGGAAGTAGAGGAGAAACTATTCCAGAAGTTTTAAAAATTCTAGAAGATATTAAAGAAAATCCTAATATAGATATTATTCCTAAAGAAATATGGAATTTATATATTAAACAATTATTGCATATTTCCCATAGACAATTTGCAAAAGCTTTAGGAATTTCTTATTGTGGAAGTTCTTTATTCAAAAATAGTTTATCTAGAGAAAGGTTAAATAAAATAGCAAATATATTGAATGCAAAAATCTTATACGATTTAGCTAGTTCCGATGTTCTATGGGATGAGATAATAGAAATAAAAGAGCTTGGAGTAGAAGATGTTTATGATATGACTGTTGAAAATTATCATAACTTTGTTGCAAACGACTTTATAGTTCATAATAGTATCGAGCAAGATGCAGATATGGTTATGTTTATACACCGTCCAGAGTATTATAAGAAAAATCCAACCCCTGAAGAAAAAGGAATTGCAGAAATTATAATTGCAAAACAAAGAAATGGTCCTACTGGAACTATAAAACTTGCATTTATTAAGGAAATTACAAAATTTGAAAACCTTGCAAAAGATTACTTCCAGAGTTTAGATGATGGTGAACCACCTATAGACCAACAAGAAGATGAAAATTTAAATTATAATAATGAAACACAAAACCAAGAAGTGGATTACGATATAGACCCAGAGCAGTTTGAATTAATGGAAGATGAAGGTTTAGAATTTTAAAATGAAAAAACTTTATGAGTTTATAAATCATATAGGAAGCATAACACTTTTATTTTTAGAAGCTTTAAAGTTTATACTTATTAAACCACCTAAAATAAGACATATCCTTAAAAATATGGCAGAAATTGGTGCCGATGCTGCACCTTTAATTGCCATTACAGGATTTTTTACAGGTGGAGTTTTAGTTGTAGAAACTTATCCAACATTTCATCAATTCAATGCAGAGTTTTTAATAGGAGCTTTAGTATCTTTGTCTTTATCTAGAGAACTTTCTCCTGTTTTGGTAGCTCTTTTAGTTACAGCCCGTTCAGGCTCGGCAATGGCAGCAAACATTGGAACAATGAGAATTACAGAGCAGATAGATGCTTTAGAAGTTATGGCTGTAAATCCTGTTAGATATTTAATAACTCCAAGATTAATTGCCTCTATAATCGTAGTTCCTCTTTTAACAGTTTTATCACTTGCTTCTGGAATTTTAGGAGGATACTTTGTTGCTACACAGCTTTATTCCATCAATCCTTATTTATTTGTTGAAAAAATGAAAGATTTTACAGAGCTTTATGATATTTTAGGAGGACTTTATAAGTCAGCAGTTTTTGCTGTAGTAATTACAATGATTTCAACATACTTTGGATATATTGCAAAAGGTGGTGCAGAAGGTGTAGGTAAAGCAACGACAACAGCAGTAGTTGTTTCATCTGTATTAATCTTAATATTAGACTATTTCTTAACTGCTTTGATATATTAATTAAAAAACATAGAACGGAGGGTTTTATGAAACTTTTAGAAGGAAAAAAAGCATTAATTTTAGGAATAGCAAATAAAAGAAGTATAGCCTATGGAATAGCAAAAATATTTAAAGAACACGGTGCTGAAATTGGAATGAATTATTTAAATGAAAAGTTTGAAAAAAAACTCCAGCCTATAGCTGATGAACTAGAAGCCTCGATATATCATAAATTAGATGTTTCCTCAGATGAACAAATAGAAGATTTCTTTAATGTAGTAAAAGATAAATGGGGAGAAGTTGATATTATTGTTCATTCAATTGCGTATGCAAATAAAGAATACTTGAAAGGATATTACTACACAGTTGACAGACAATCTTTTCTACAAGCTATGGATATTAGTGTTTATTCGTTTACAGCACTAGCTAGACAGTTTTTACCAATAATAAACGAAGGAGGAAGTTTATTAACTCTTTCTTACTACGGAGCAGAGAAGGTAATTTACAACTACAATGTTATGGGCGTTGCAAAAGCAGCCCTTGAAGCATCTGT
>WFXI01000142.1 GCA_015490675.1 Hydrogenothermaceae bacterium | reverse complement strand
TGAGGTAATACAATTATCTGTAACTAAATAAAGGAGATCATCTATCACATTAGTTGAGACAAATGGAACAAGTGATCCATCTTTTTCAATGTATATAGTTCTATCGCTTCCTGAAACATCTCTTAGAAGATCACCTGCTTTGAAAAGATGGCTTATTTTTTCAATCTGTACAGGAGATGTTGAAAGCTCAGACCCTTTTGTCCCATCGGATTTAGATTTATATCTGTGAACTACTGTATTTCCTGTATTACTGTCTATATCAAATTCAAGAACATAATCGTGTTCATTGGTAACATCAAGTGTTAAATTTGTGTTAGAGTCTTCTCTTATATTCTGGACATTCTTTCCAACATAATACCAGTATCCGTATATGTTACCTGTCCATAGAATATCGTTATCTCCGTAAGCTTTTTTAGGGAAGAAAAGAGCCTGTGTTACAACAGCTCCTTGCGTTCTTTTTTGAGCAAGAATAGAGGCTGCTGTTCCTGCTGAGGTTTCGGATCTTATCATTCTAAATATTTGGCGTAAAGCTTTTTCCATTTTACTTCCTTCTGAAGCACTAAAGAATGAATCAGGATCTCCATCTCTGTTTTTGTCCCATTCACTACAGCAATTGTTATATGTACCGCTGGGATTACAGTGAGGTGTTGGGAAGTTTTCATTTAAACTATTGAGAGTAAGTGAATCTATATCGTAGGGGTAGTTTGATGAACAATCATCTTTATCTTCAAATTTTCCAACCGCAGCAACCTTTTTCATAGAGTTAATACCGTCAGTGCTGGTACTGAAGGCAAAAAGAGCGAAAACATCTGCTATTTGTTTATTAAAAGGCTGGGTATTCATATCGTCTCTTAGATCAGATGTATGAAGATTATAAGAAGGAGTATCGGGGTCTACATCACCGTTCCATTCCCCGTCTGAAATAAGAATTACATAACTTTTTCTACAAGGGACTTTCAGTAAGTTTCCAAAAATATTTTCGTAATATGGATCTTCTTTGTCTCCTCTATCTATATAATTGCTGTTACTTTCATAATTATGATCATTTTTTTGTTTGAGGTAGTCTATAACTTCATACATTGCTTCTCCTGTGGGAGTTCCACCATAAGGCACCTCGTTCTGAAAAGCATTGATAAGGGTATATAAATTATTTTGATAAAAAGCGTATCTAACTTCACCTTCCCTATCGTTGTGATTTCCGTAAACCATAAATGTTATCATCACATCATCAAAGTTCTCCTGAATTATACCCTTTCTTTCTTCTGCGGATATTTTTACTCTTGTGTATCTATCTGAGAATGTTCCTAATTTACATTTGTTGCTGTTACTGATGTCTTCCATAGATATCAGAACATCTTTATTAGGATAAGAGGTGGAGGAACTGTTGTAATTCTCTGGTCTTACATAAAGTCTGCATCCTAATGATGTATCTCTTATATATCTTCTTGATCCCTGAGGTCTTAATGCATATTCAAGACAATTATCATCTGAGTCTGTTTTAATACAGTCAGCTTTTCCACCTATTAAGGCTTTTAAAGCAGCATCTATTCTTGTTGTTACAGCCCAGTTAAGAAAATTTCCATTGAGACAGTCTTTGTTTCCGATGCCGTTGTTTGCTGAGCAGTCGCAGGTACTTTCTTCCCAATACTTGTTGGTGGAGTTATAAGAGTAGCATTTATTAGATTTAAAATATCCATAGTAAGTATTTGAATGATCATATGTATCAGATTCACTGCCACAGTTTGCAGGACCGTAAGAAAAATAATAATAAGGATAAGAAAAGTCACAGTCATAATAAGCAGGGAACTGCATACTTCCTGAAAAGTCCATTAAAAAAACGATCATCGGCTTTGGGGTTGATCCTAAGAAAGGAGGAATTGCACAGTAGTTTGCAGAGTGGGCAGGCTTTAGACCCAGAAATAATAAGAAAAATATGTATAAAGCATTCTTAATCATTTTTAGTTTCATGGTATTCCCCCACAGGTAGAATTAATATCTTTCCGGTAAATTTATCTTTGATAATGTATCCTTTAAAATTTTTTAAACCATCTATTTCTCTCAAAAACTCAACATCGTAGATGTATAATTTTTTTTGCTCTGGATACTGGTAGTAAGTTAAGTAGTCGTCTTCAACTTTAATTTTTTTGGGACCAATCACTATATAATCCTTAGTTAAGTACTTGTTTAATAAGTGATTATGATTATGCTCGTCCGCTTTAACCGGTGAAAAAAAAGCGAATATTATAATAAAAGCATATAGAACTATTTTTCTCATTTTTTATCCCCCATTTTTATTCGGTATTAAATATCTTCTATTTCTATAAAAAAATCGTGAGGGTTAAAAAGGAATTCTTATAACTGTCAGGAAATCCCTTCCTATGTGTGTTCTAACCTCACCCCCATACTGGGAGAGTAAAAACTCTGCTATCTGGAGTCCTACACCTGCCCCTTTGTCTGTGATGCCCACATCATTTTTTATGAAGATATAAATGTTTTTGTCATTTACACACATTTTTACATATATCTTTTCATCTGAAAATTTTATAGCATTTTCTAACAGGGAGAATAATATATTCTCAAGATCATTTGGGTCTGCTTTTATATAAACATTTTTCAGCTTTAACTTTATTTTTTTGTCTTTTAGATTTTCTATAAAATGGTGAAGTATGTCCTCAATCATGTCTTTTA
>WFXI01000141.1 GCA_015490675.1 Hydrogenothermaceae bacterium | reverse complement strand
ACCAGCAAGGTGGAGATATGAGCAGGCTCCTAGGAGTTGAGTATGAAATTGAACTTGGAGCACCTGCAGGAAAAAGACTTAGAAACATAAAAGTGAATGGAAAAGATTTAGACCCTAAACGCTCTTATGTTGTATCTGCTTGGGGTGGAAACCTATATAAAGCAGGTAAAAATGTAAGACCAGACCATCCACCTGTATACGATGTAGTAATTGAATACATCAAAAAGCAAAAGATTATTAAAGTTCCTTATGAATCAAATGTAAAGATATTAGACTTGGACTGTGGATGTCCAATAGAGGGTGGTAAATGCATCTAACTAAGATTCTTACTATTTTTAGCTTAATTTTTATGCCTTTAGTAATTGGGTGTTCAAACATAAAGTATATCTCAATGTCTGACCATGACCCATGGGAAGATGAAGATAGAGAAACAGTTGTAGATAAAGCAAAAGGTAAAAGTGAGAATATAGATATTCCAGATATATATGAAGTTAGTTGCAAGATAAATTTCGAGGAAGCAGACCTACAACTCAGGTCTGCCCTCGAAGAAAAAAACTACAAAATAATTAAAGTTTCCCATGTTACAAAAGGAATGAAAGAACAAGGTAGAAAGGATTTTTGGGAAAATATGAACATTTATATGATTTGCAGATTATCTGATGGTTACTATGTATTGAAGCATAATCCTTGGCTTGTAGGACTTTGCCCTATAAGGATTTTCACATATCAGAACGAAGAAGGAAAACTTGTTATTGGTATGTTTAGACCATCTTTAGCAATCAAATGGATGGGTAATCCTGATTTGAAAGCTATAGATGTTTTAAAACTTTACGATAAGGAATTAAAAGAAGTAATTGATTCTATTTGTGAAAAATAAAAACTTTTTTAAAGGAGGAGTAGCTATGAAAAAACTACTAACATCAGCTCTACTTGGAGCAGGGGCTCTGGCATTAATAAATGCTCCATCAGCAAATGCAGCACCAACATTTTATTTTGGAGATGGTAAAAAGTTAACTATCTTCCAAATGGTTCAAGTATGGAATGTTTACAGCTTAGAAACAGGAAAAGACGGTTATGATTCAAGAAATGATACTTACATTAGAAGAGGTAGAATTGGAGTAAAAGGAACTTTAAGAAAGGATATTTCTTTTAGAGTTTGGTTTGCTTATGATAACTTGGGGAAAGACCCATACTCCGCATCAACAGGTGGGAAAAACTATGAGACTAATGCTAGTTTTACCGACCCAACTACTGGTCAAAAGGTAACTGTAAGGGGACAAACTAACAGAGAATTTTATATTTGGGATGCTATCTGGACATGGAAACTTAATCCTGAGTGGGCTAATATTTCTATTGGGTACTTTAGACCACAAGTTGGTAAAGAAAGTATAACTACTGCATTCAAAGTAATTTCTTTCCAAAAGTCTCATCCAAACTTCCAACCAAGAAGACATATTGTTTTTAGAGGACCTGGTCGTGAAACAGGTATAAACTGGGGTGGTTTAGCTCTTGATAAAAAATTAAACTTTAATTTTGGAATTTTTGATGTTGATTCTTATTCTGGAAAAAATTGGTCTCCTATGTATGCAGCGAGAGTGGCATGGACATTTGGAGACCCAGAAATGAAAAAATATAAAATGGGTTATACTCAAACTTACTATGGAAAAAGAAATGGAGTAACTGTAGGTTTAAACTATACATATCAAGGAAAAACTGACTACTTTGACTCTAACACACTCTTAGGTTTTGATATATTAGCTAACTTTGGACCTATAGACTTTAATGCAGAGTATGATATTTTAAACAGAGAAAACTTTAATGCTAATGGAGATGATTACAGCAACAAAGTTTATTCTGTAAAATTAGGATACAACTTTAAATTACAAAATGGTCAGATAATCAGACCTGCAGTTATGTATTCTGTATCTGATGCTGATTCAATTTTTGCTACTGGTGCAAAAGGTTCAAAAATACATAGCTCTTTAACTAAAGACTATAAGATGTATGAAGTTAGTTTAAACTGGTTAATTAAAAAAGATAAATTGAAAGTGAATATTGCTTATAACTATGAAGAAGTTAGTGATGCAAAAGGAAATGGAGCCGTTGATAATTCTTACATTGGTGTAGGTTTCCAATTTATTTATTAATATTAAAAAGAGGGGAGGCTTTTATACCTCCCTTTTCTTTTTAGGTTTTTATCCTAGGTTTAAGGTTAATCCCTTAAGTTTAGGATAAAAATCTAAAAATTCACAAGGAGGAAACTTATGCTAAAAAGATTTTTAGCTTTAACTGTTTTT
>WFXI01000140.1 GCA_015490675.1 Hydrogenothermaceae bacterium | reverse complement strand
ATATTTAAGATATAATTATTAAAAAAGCTTTTGAGGTTAAAGCTTGATACTAAATGACAAAACAATAAGAAAGTATTTAAATGAAAAAATCTTAGAGATTTCACCTCTTGAGGATTATCAAATACAACCTTCTTCAGTAGATTTAAGGCTTGGATATGACTTTTTAATATACCCTGACGAAATAGAAGTTTTAGATGTAAAAGACCAGTCTTTTTTAGAAAAAATGCAAAAAATAGAAGTGAAAAAAGGAGAAGGATTTATAGTCAAACCTAAACAATTTATACTTGCTACAACCATTGAGTATGTAAAATTACCAGATTTTTTAACTGCCTTTGTTGAAGGTCGTTCTTCTTTGGGTAGGCTTGGACTTTTTATAGAAAACGCTGGTTGGGTTGATGCTGGTTTTGAAGGTAATATAACATTAGAATTTTATAACGCAAATTCTAGACCTATCAAGATATATCCTGAAATGAGAATTTGTCAGCTTGTTTTTGCAAAAATGGTTGAGCCAGCAGAAAAACCATACAAAGGTAAATATCAGGGGCAAAGAGGAACAACAGCTTCAAAAATATTTTTAGATAAAAGATAAAAAATGCCCCTCTATATGAGGGGCTGTAGGGAAATTCTGGGGGAAGGGGGGAGGCCTTTCTTAAAGAAGGTCTTGTATTGCTTGGTCTATTCTACTTTCTAATTCTTCAACAGCTTTTTTAGTTTCAGGATATTTTGTTCCATCTAATAAAATGGAAGCTTTTGTTCTAACTATATAAGTAAAATCATCATCTTCTCTTTGATATACAGTAATTACCCAAGGAGATAAAACTATTGCATTTGGGTCTGTTGTAAAAATTTTGTAAAGAGTTGTAATACTTGTAACTAAAAAGTTTTGAATAAAAGTAACATTTAGTTTATCAAAATCTGGGAAAATTTTAACATTATTTGATAATGGTGCTACAGGGTTTGTAGTATCAACTAATGTAATTTGATAAGCTTCCAAGTTTGCCTTTAAAACCTGAACAACCTCATCTGCATCCATTTCTACTTTGTAAATGACAAGACCTTTTCCTGAACCTTCTGTAGCAGGTTCCCAGGCATAGACATTAAATACAATTAGCATTAAAAGACAAAAAGAGGCCAAAAGTTTTTTTAACATAGGATTCCTCCTGTTTGATTTTTAGATATTTATCCTAATCCCAACTTTAAATTTAAATTTTTGTTAGGATTAAGATAAAAATCTAAAAAAAAGTTGGAAGGGGGTAGACCCCTCCCTTGTTAATTAATAAATGAATTGGAATCCTACGCCAATGTAAGACCAATCTTTTCCTTTTTTCTCACCCCAGTCATATGAAATGTTAAGTTTTAATTTATCTTTATTGATTAACCAGTTCAAACTTACTTCGTAAAGTTCTTGCTCTATAGCTACTCCTGTATCACTTACATAGTCATTATTAGCATCTTTATCAACTTCTTCTTTTGAGACCATTACAGCTGGTCTTATTATTTGTCCATTTGCCAATTTAAAGTTGTATCCTGCCTTTACAGACCAAACTCTGTCTGTTCCACTACCTACAGTTCCACCTAAATCTCTATAGAGCCAATCATATTCAGCATTAAAATCAATAGGTCCAAAGTTTGCTAAAATATCAACACCATATAATCCATTTTTCTTAAATACATCTGTTTCCCCTTGATAAGTATAGTTAAGACCAACAGTCACACCGTTTCTTTTTCCATAGTAAGTTTGAGTATATCCCATTTTATATTTCTTGTGTTCAGGATCTCCAAATGACCATGCTATTCTTAAAGCATACATAGGAGACCATTTTTTACCATCTCCAACTGTTGGTTGTTTGGAGTTTGTAGCATTACCTACTATGTTCTTGTGGTTAGTATCAAATATACCAAAGTTGTAATTTAACTTCTTATTTAAGGCTAAACCACCAATGTTTATACCTGTTTCACGACCAGGTCCTCTTCCAACTATATGCTTTCTTGGAGAAAAGTTTGGTAATGATTTTTGGAAAGAAATTACCTTAAATGCCGTAGTTATACTTTCTTTACCAACTTGAGGTCTAAAATATCCAATAGAAATATTTGCCCATTCAGGGTCTAAATGCCAAGTCCAAATAGCATCCCAGATATAAAATTCTCTATTTTCTGTTCCATCGGTTCCTTTTCCTGCTGTAGAGTTTGGTGTACCTGTTGAAGCAGATGCCTCATTTTTTCCTAAGTTATCATATGCGAACCAAACCCTAAATGATATATCCTTTCTTATTTTCCCTTTTACACCAATTCTACCCCTTCTAATGTAAATATCATTTCTCGCATCCATATTAGGATCAAATCCATCATTTTCTAAAGTATAAACATTCCATACTTGAACCATTTGGAAGATAGTTAATTTTTTACCATCTCCAAAATAGAATGTTGGTGCTGCATTTGCTGATGGAGCATTTATTAATGCCAGAGCCCCTGCTCCAAGTAGAGCTGATGTTAGTAGTTTTTTCATAGCTACTCCTCCTTTAAAAAAGTTTTTATTTTTCACAGATAGAATCAATTACTTCTTTTAGTTCTTTGTCATAAGTTTTTAGTACTTTAATGGCTTCCAAATCTGGATTTCCCATCCATTTAATTGCTAAAGATGGTCTGAACATTCCAATTACTAATTTCTCTTCTTCATTCTGATATGTGTAAATTCTTATAGGACAAAGTCCTACAAGCCAAGGATTATGCTTCAACACATAGTAACCATCAGATAATCTACAAATCATATAAATGTTCATATTTTCCCAAAAATCCTTTCTACCTTGCTCTTTCATTCCTCTTGTAACATGGGAAACTTTAATTATTTTGTAATTTTTTTCTTCGAGGGCAGACCTGAGTTGTAGGTCTGCTTCCTCGAAATCTATCTTGCAACTAACTTCATATATATCTGGAATCTCAACAAATTCTTCTTTATCTTCACTAAAATGCTTTACTTCTTTTTTATCCTTTTTCACTCTTACTTTTTTTACAAATTTAGGTTCTTTTTTCACTACATTTTCAGGCTCATCTTCCCATGGGTCATGCTCAGACATTGATATATATTCAATATTTGCACAACCAGAAAATATTAATCCTGCTAATATAGCTAAGAACACAAATAGCTTGTTTAAATACATATTCCTCCCTCTGTAGGACATCCACATTTAAGGTCTAATATTTTCACATTTGATTCATAAGGAACTTTAATAATCTTTTGCTTTTTGATGTATTCAATTACTACATCGTATACAGGTGGATGGTCTGGTCTTACATTTTTACCTGCTTTATATAGATTTCCACCCCAAGCAGATACAACATAAGAGCGTTTAGGGTCTAAATCTTTTCCATTCACTTTTATGTTTCTAAGTCTTTTTCCTGCAGGTGCTCCAAGTTCAATTTCATACTCAACTCCTAGGAGCCTGCTCATATCTCCACCTTGCTGGT
>WFXI01000139.1 GCA_015490675.1 Hydrogenothermaceae bacterium | reverse complement strand
CATCTAAACAGGTATATAAACAGCCTATTTAATAAAGACAAATTTGATTGGGAAAATACAAAAATTATAAAGCTTATTAATACATACTGCCCTCCAGAGAAAGAAAATTGTGTAGAAACATTTAACGGAATGATAGGAAGTGTTAGTGGCAAAAAAATCAAGTTCAAAGGTGGACAGATCATTCCTTTTTCTGCTGATAAAATGGGTTATGAGTACGACTACGCATACGCTATCACAATACATAAGTCTCAAGGGAGCGAGTTTGATACGGTTGTGGTTATACTACCTGAAAATATTGGAAACCTATTTACCAGAGAACTTTTATATACAGCTTTAACCAGAGCCAAGATAAAGCTTTATTTGCTTGTGGAGAATGAAAATCTTCTTTACGAAACACCTCTGGAAATAGAAAGAAGTAGTAAACTATTCGGAAAAAATCTTTTGGAACTACCTGAATCTACAGGATATGTTTCTCTACAAGGTATAAAACTTTTATCCAAGCTTGATCTATATATTGCAAGTATGCTTGAGTTAAATGAAATTCATTACAAATACAAAACTTCAGGAGCAGACTTTGAGATTAATGGCAAAAAAATCCATCTGATTAATCTGAACACTTACCAAGGTAGGATCAAAAACAAAACAATTTTGGAGGATAAAACAAACATCAAGCTATCTTATGAAAAAGATATTGACATAAAAAGTTTTGCTGAAAAATTAGGACTGAAATATCAGGATAGATCATCTGAAAATAAAGAGGACTATCGTGAGAAGAAAAGATCCGAACTTATAGAAAAAAAGCAGATGTACATCGAATCAGATACAAACTTCAAAATAATAACCCACAATGGATTAATTACCCGTAGCATATCTGAAGCTATATTGATACTATTGTTTGATCATTTTGGTTGGAATTATGAGTATGAAAAAGAAGTTAATCTCAATGGTAAAAAACTCTTACCAGATTTTTATTTCCCTGACAAAAATATATACTGGGAACACTTAGGACTGTTAAACGATCCATATTATTTGGAAAAATGGAAAATCAAGAGAAAGATATACGAAAAAGCTGGGATAAAAGTTTTAAATGTAAAAGATTGGAATGGTGAACAAAATTGCTGTATATATACAACGGAGAAGGATATAAAAAGTTTAAATAAATTTTGGGAGGAGTTTAATGGAAAGAGGGATTTTCTTACAACCGGCTAATATTAAAAATAAAATGGTCAGGGAACACCTAGAAAAAACAATTTTCCAAACAGTAGAACTGGCTGAGATATTAAGGTTCCAATCAAAGATTAAAACAGGTTTAGAAAGATTCTGTATCTGGGGAGTTATTCCAGGAACAAAAAGTAAATGGAATAAAATTCAGATGGGGGATCTTGTTGCATTTTATTCTGAAAAGAAGTTTTACCTGCTTGGTCAGATCGTGGATAAATTCCACAATAAAACCCTTGCAAGACATTTGTGGGGTGAAAATGAAAATGGGGAAACTTGGGAATACATCTATCTGATAGATCCAGATAGCTTGATTCAGATAGAGGTTGATTTAGAAAAAGTTATTGATGTTCTAAATTATTCTCCAAACTTTGTACTTCAATCTGCTTTGTATCATCAAAATCCAGAGTTGATGGAACTTTTCACAGACAAATTACTGGAAGAGTCTGATAAAAGTCAGGATATTATCACTACTGTACAGAGAGAAAAGATTGTTGCTACTATAGGAAAGTACAGAAGGAATCATTCATTTTCTATCAAAGTAAAACAAAACTATGATAATAAATGTGCAATATGCGGTATACCAAATGAAGGTGCAATTGTAGACGCTGCCCACGTAAAACCTGTTAAAGATGGAGGCCCTGATATAGAAGAAAACGGGATCGCCCTTTGCAAAGTTCATCATCACTTATTTGATGCAGGATTAATAACTATAAAAGATGGAAAATTGGCTGTATCACCTACAGCATCTTCAGATTTACGAATCCATCCACTCATTTCCGAGTTTGAAAGTAAAAATGTTGTTCTAAAAAGAACTTCAGAAAAATTTTTAAAATGGCATAATGAAAATATTTTTAAAGGTTAAATTATGGCACGCAGATTTTACATTAACTCAAACGGAAGAATTAGAAGGAAAGAAAACACTCTGTATTTTGAAACAGAGCAGGACGGGCAGACTATAAAAAAAGCCCTTCCTGTTAATGACATGGATGCAATTTATGTATTTGGCGAACTTGACATAAACACAAGAGCTTTAAACTATCTTTCCCAGTATGATATTCCTATTCACTTTTTTAACTACTACGGCTTTTATTCAGGAAGTTTTTTGCCAAGAAAGAAAAATGTCTCAGGTTCACTTTTAGTTGAACAAGTAAGACATTATCTGGACAGTAATAAAAGGCAATATCTGGCAATTTCTTTTATAGAAGGGGCAATTCATCATATTTTAAGAAATTTAAGAAAAAATGGAATAGACCCTAAAGATTACGAAAACATCGAAAAAGACCTTTTGCCTAAAATTTTTGAAACTAAAACCTTAGAAGGGCTAATGGCAATAGAAGGTAATATCAGAGATAAATATTATCAACTTTTTAACAAAATTATTAAAAATGAAGATTTTTGGATGGAAAAAAGAGAGAAAAGACCTCCTAGTAATCCAATAAATGCATTAATTAGCTTTGGAAACTCAATAATGTATAACACAGTTCTAACAGAAATTTATAGAACCCAGCTTGACCCAACAATTAGTTACCTTCACTCGCCACAGGAAAAAAGATTTTCCCTTTCTCTAGATCTCGCAGAAATTTTCAAGCCATTTATCATTGATCCTTTAATTTT
>WFXI01000138.1 GCA_015490675.1 Hydrogenothermaceae bacterium | reverse complement strand
TTTTGTTGGTAGTATTTTGGTTTATAAATCGGAGGACAAAAATGGAAATAACACCTGAAATTTATTACTTATTGTTAGGTGGCTCTGTTATTATTTCTGTAGGTATTATTTTATTTATATTAAGCTATTTAGATAAGCATAAGAAGGATTCGACGGAGGCATAGCTTTGAGCCTTATTTTAATAAAAAACGGACATGTTGTTGACCCAGAAAATAATATAAATAAAAAGCTGGATATCCTTATTGAGAAAGGAAAAATAAAAAAATTAGAGGAAAACATAGAACCTTTTGCTGGTTGTGAAGTAATAGATGCAACAGATTGTATAGTATCACCTTCTTTTTGTGATATACATGTCCACTTTAGAGACCCAGGGCAAACATATAAAGAAGACATAAGAACTGGTTCTATGGCTGCAGTTGCAGGTGGATACACAACTGTAGTTTGTATGCCTAATACTATTCCTGCTTTAGATGAACCTTCTTTGATTAGATATGTTATAGAAAAGGGAGAAGAGGTAGGACTTTGTAGAGTTTTACCTGCTGGAGCTATAACAAAGGGAAGAAAAGGTAAAGAATTAACAGAAATGTGGCTTTTAAAAGATGCAGGAGCAGTATACTTTACTGATGATGGGGCTCCTGTTATGGATTCATTTATAATGAGAAAAGCAATGGAGTATGCAGGCTCAATAGGTACTTTTGTTGCTGACCACTGTGAAGATTTAAATCTTTCTAATAACGGAGTGGCACACGAGGGAGAAATAGCGGCAGCACTAGGTATTCCACCATTACCTCCAGAAGCCGAAGATACAATGGTAGCAAGAGACTGTATATTAGCATTAAGAACAGGAATGCCAGTTCATATATGCCATATTTCTTCAAAAGTAGCAGTAGAAACAGTAGCGTGGGCTAAAGCTTTAGGAGCTAATGTAACAGCAGAAGTAACACCTCATCATTTATCATTAACAGATGACGAATGGCTTGACTTTCATTGTAAAGCTAAAGTTTCTCCTCCATTAAGGGAGCATGAAGATGTTGAAGCAGTTAGATGGGGGCTTGCTTCAGGGATTATAGATTTTGTAGCAACAGACCACGCTCCGCACGCACACCACGAAAAAATGTTAGAACATCAACATTGTCCGCCGGGAATGCTAGGACTACAATTTGCTCTTCCTACAGTTTTAGAACTTGTTAAGAAAGATTATTTTGATATAAACAGGGCTATACAGGTTCTTGCTACAGAGCCAATGAAGAAAATTGGTTTAAAACCTCCTGCAATAAAAGAAGGAGAAACTGCAGAACTTGTTATATTTAACCCAACTGAAAGCTGGGAAGTAAATGAGGAGACTATATTATCAAAGAGTAAAAATACCCCTCTTCTTGGTAGAAAGCTAAGAGGGAAGGTTAAGTTTACATTTTATAACGGAAAGATAGTTTATAGTGATACATCAGGAGTATGTTGTGGTTAGTGAGAAACAGGTTTTAGAAATCTTATCAACTATACATGACCCAGAAATACCACTAGATATAGTAAATCTTGGTTTGGTAGAGCAAATCTCCATTTCTGATAAGGATATAACTATAACTATGACACTTACTACTCCTAATTGTCCTTTAAGAAGTTTAATAAAACAAATGATAGAAAATAAGATTAAAGAAAACTTTCCTGAAGCTAATGTAATAATCAATCTCGTTTTTGATAAACCTTGGAATACAGAAAGAATATCAGAAAAGGGAAAAGAAAGGCTGAAGTCGCTAGGATGGAATTTATAGATTTACTTTAAATATTCTTTTAGTCTTCTTATCCCTTCTTCCATATGCTCTATATTTTTCGTGTAAGCAAATCTTATATACCTATTAGTATTGTTATTCCCAAAGTCTATACCGGGAGTAACAGCAACGTGAATATCTTCTAAAAGTTTTTTGGCAAACTCATATGAGTTGTTTGAATATTTACTTATATCAGCCCATATATAAAAAGCTCCTTCTGGGAATATATCTATGTTAAAAATATCCTTGAGATTTTCGTATAAAAAGTTTCTTCTTTTTTTGTATTCAGAAGTTATGTAATCTAAATGCTTTCTATCAAAAGCTCCTAATGCAGAAAATTGGCTTATAGTCGGAGGAGCTATAAAAAGATTTTGTAAAACAATTTCAGCTTTTCTAACTAATTCCTCTGGAAGTATTATCCAACCAAGCCTAAATCCTGGCATACAAAAATATTTAGAAAATCCGTTAATCACTATTGCCTTATCTGAAAACTCAAGAGCAGTATGTTCTTTTTCATCATAAACTAATCCATGGTATATTTCGTCAGAAATTAAATATATATTATTTTCTTCACAGTATTCAGCTAATTGTTTTAAATTTTCCTTTTTATAAATATTCCCTGTTGGATTGTTTGGAGATGAAATCTGAACTGCTTTTATGTCTTTATATTGTTTTAAATGCTCTACTGTAAGCTGGTATTCTGTAGAGCTATCAACAGGTATTAAGACAGGCTCTATATCTAATACATACGAAAAATTTTTATAACAAGGATAAGACGGGTCAGAAAATGCTATTTTTTCTCCTTGATTTAAAATTATTGAATAAACAGTTAAAAACCCTCCAGAAGTTCCAACAGTTAAAGCTATTCTAGATGGGGAAATTTTTACATTATATTTTTCAGAGTAAAACTGGGATATTTTTTCTCTAAGCTCTAAAAGCCCTAAACTTTCTGTATAAAAATTTAATTTGTCTTTAATAGCCTTTTCTGCTAGTTCCCATACTTTAGGAGAAGGCTGTAAATCCGGTTCACCTATTTCAAAATGAATTGTGTCTTCAAATTTACTTGCTTCTCTAACAATATCCATAACAATGAAAGGAGAAACATTTGCTAATCTATCCATTAATTTTTGCCTCTAAAAATATGCTTGATTATATTATAAAATTAATTTCAAACTACCATTATAAAATGAGGGGAAAATGAGAGTTCATTTTTTTCAACATGTTCCTTTTGAGCCACCTGTAAATATTGAAAACTGGGCTAAAGAGAAAAATATAAGCTATGCATTTACAAGATTTTTTAATAATGAACCTTTTCCAGATTTTTCTTCTTTTGATGCACTTGTTGTAATGGGTGGTCCTATGGGTGTTTATGATGAAGATAAATTTCCATATTTAAAAAAAGAAAAAGTTTTTATAGAAAATTCAATAAAACTAGGAAAAAAAGTTTTAGGTGTTTGTTTAGGAGCACAATTGATAGCTGATGTTTTGGGAGCAAAAGTTTACAAAAATAAAGAAAAAGAAATAGGATGGTTTCCTGTTTATTTGACAGAAGAAGGCAAAAATACAAAAACTTTTGAAAACTTCCCTGATGAAGTAATGGCTTTTCACTGGCACGGAGATACTTTTGATATACCTTCAGGATATAAAAAGGTTTTTTTCAATGAAACAACTCCTAATCAAGCTTTTATTTCTCCAGATGAAAAAATTTTAGGATTACAGTTTCATTTTGAAGTATCTCAAGAAAGTGTAAAAGAGCTAATAGAAAATTCGTTAGATGAATTAAAAGAAAAAGGAAAATTTATCCAGTCTCCAGAAGAAATGCTTTCTAAAGATTATTACTTTACAGTTGCGAAAAGCAATTTATATGAAATGCTTGATAAATTTTTTCTATAATAATTTAGTTTAAAAAATTTTTGAGGTGAGAAATTAATGGTTAAATTAAATATAGAAGGTATTGGAGAATTTGAATTTGAAGACGGGATTACTCTTAAAGAAATAATAGAAGCATTAAAAGATGAACACAAGAAAATAAAAAAACAAGAAAAGGAAATTGTTGGTGCAAGGCTAAATGATGAAATAATAGATGTTCATACACCTATTAGAAAATCTGGCAACTTAAAACTTTTAACAAAAAAAGATAAAGAAAGCCTTGAAATTTTAAGGCACTCTTTAGCACATATAATGGCTCAAGCGTTAAAAGAATTATATGGAGATGATAAAGTTCATCTTGGAATAGGACCAACTACAGAAGTAGGATTTTTCTATGATGTTGAAGTAGAAGGAAAAAGATTAACAGAAGATGATTTACCTATTATTGAAGAAAAAATGAAAGAAATTATTAGCAGAAATTATGACATTGTAAGAGAGGAACTTCCAAGAGAAGAAGCAATCAAATTCTTTGAAAATAAGAAAGAGTTTTATAAAGTTGAACTTATAAAGCACGATATTCCAGAGGGAGAGCCTATATCTGTTTACAAACAGGGAGAGTTTGTTGACCTTTGTAGAGGTCCTCACATTCCAACAACTGGATATGCTCCTTTTGCATTTAAGCTATTCAATATAGCAGGTGCTTACTGGAAAGGAAAAGAAGGAAATCCAATGCTACAAAGGGTATATGGTGTAGCTTTCTGGACAGAAAAAGAGCTAAAGAAATACTTAAATATGCTAGAAGAAGCTAAAAAAAGAGACCATAGAAAGATAGGAAAAGAGTTAGAGCTATTTATTATAGATGAAGATGTTGGTGGAGGTCTTGCTTTATGGCTTCCTAAAGGTGCAATAATAAGAAATGAAATAGAAACAGATTGGAAAAATGAGCATATAAAAAGAGGTTATCAGTTAGTTTATACGCCACATGTAGGTAAAGAGCAATTGTGGCAAACTTCTGGACATGTAAACTTTTATAGAGAAAATATGTTTCCCGAGATGCAAATAGAAGAAGAAGGATACTTTGTAAAGCCTATGAATTGTCCTTTCCATGTTGAAATATATAAATCTAGACAAAGGTCTTACAAAGAACTTCCTATTAAACTTGCAGAACTTGGAACTGTTTATAGATATGAAAGAAGCGGTGTTTTACACGGTCTTATGAGAGTTAGAGGATTTACTCAAGATGATGCACACATAATTTGTAGGGAAGACCAGGTAGACGAAGAAATTAGAAAAGTTTTAGAGTTTGCAATAGAAACTCTTAAGAAGTATGGATTTGACGAGTTTCAAGTATTTTTATCTACAAGACCGGAAAAATCAGTTGGCGATGATAGAATGTGGGAAGTTGCAACAAATGCTTTAAGAAAAGCTATTGAGTCAGTAGGACTTGAGTATGATATTGACGAAGGAGGAGGAGCATTTTACGGTCCTAAAATTGATGTAAAAATAAAAGATGCTATTGGTAGAATGTGGCAGTGTTCTACTATTCAGTTTGATTTTAACTTACCAGAAAGATTTGATATGTATTACATAGGAGAAGACAATAAAAGGCATAGGCCTTATATGATACATAGAGCTATATTTGGTTCTATAGAAAGATTTATTGGAGTTTTAATAGAACATTATGCTGGATTATTACCTTTATGGCTTGCACCAGTTCAAGCTAGAATTATACCAATAGCAGATGCACATATTCCTTATGCGAAAGAAGTAGAGCAAAAGTTAAAAGAAGTAGGATTAAGAGTTGAAGTTGATGAAAGAAATGAAAGAATGAATAAGAAAATTAGAGATGCAGAACTTCAAAAAATTCCTTATATGCTGGTTGTTGGAGATAAGGAATGGCAAACAGGAACAGTTTCTGTTAGAACCAAGAAAAAAGGCAATATGGGAGTATTTACAATAGATGAATTCAAAGATAGAGCTAAAAGATTAATTGAGGAAAAATCCTTAGAGTTATAAAATCTCTGATAGGTAGAAGCTATCTCCAAGTAGCTCTACCTTGTCTTCTTTTTTATGTATATGAATATCCTTGAATATATTTCCAGAAGGGTTTGTATATTTTTCTAATAAATTATCTTTTAAGTTTACAATCCATACTTCTTTAACATTTGCTTTTGCGTATATAGGTAGTTTTGTATTTTTATCGTATTCTAAAGTTGAGTCAGAAATTTCTATAACCAAAATAGCATCTTTTATATGTGGTATATCTTCATTCTGGTAGATACTTTCAGGGAATAGTACGATGTCAGGATATAAAAGATTTGTGTCTGATATTTTTACTGGATTTTTAGACCATACAATATATTCTTTTTTAGATTTTGAAATGATTTCATATAGTTTTCTTTCCAATCTCTCTAAAGTTTTTGCGTGTCTAAAACCAATAGGTGCCATCATAATAATTTCCCCTTCTACAAGCTCCACCTTTTTATCAGGTTCTATAATCCCTGTTTCATACATTTTTTTTAGCTTGTCTATAGAAACAGTTAAAGTTTGCATTTTGTTTCTCCTTTTTTATAAAAACCTTAAACTAAAATCTATCCATCTGCTTGAATGTATCAATGCCCCTGAAGAAACAAAATCAATATCCAAATCTTTTAGTTTTTGCAGTTTTTCTTCTGTTATATTGCCTGAAACTTCTATTTTTATATGTTTATTTTTAGACCTAATTAGTTTGATAGATTCCTTTATTTCATCTAAGCTCATATTATCTAACATAATAATATCTACATTTTCTTCTATTGCTTCATTTAACTGAGAAAAATTAGAAACTTCTACTTCAATTTTTACCATTGGAGAGACTTTTTTTCTTATTTGTCTAATAGCTTCCTTAACGCTTCCTGCAAGAGCTATATGATTGTCTTTTATCATCACCATATCATAGAGGGCAAATCTGTGGTTATATCCTCCTCCAACCTTAACCGCGTATTTTTCAAAAGCTCTAAAGCCAGGGGTAGTTTTTCTTGTATCAAGAAGTTTTACTTTTGAATCTTCTAGAATTTTTGCAAATTTTCTTGTTTTTGTTGCAATACCTGAAAGTCTTTGGAGTATATTTAATGCAAGTCTTTCAGCTTTTAAAATAGACTTTCCACTTCCATTTATTTTTAGAACTTCTTCTCCTTTTTTTACTTCTTCGCCATCAGTTTTTAAAACTGTTATTTTTAAAGAATTATCCACTAATAAAAAGACTTCTTTTACAAAATTTAAACCTGCTAAAATAGCATCTTCTTTAGAAACTATAGTAGCTTCAACTTCTTTATCAGTTTCTAGATTATCTGTGGTAATATCAGAATATCCTATATCCTCTAAGTAAAATTCCTCAAGCTTTTTTCTTAAAAATATTCTGTCCATACCGATATTATAATACATACAAAACACATAAGGGGAAGGGATGAAAAGGGTAATAGTTTGCGGTCTAGGATATGCTGGTTTATCTTTTTTGAGAAGTATTAAAGATATATCTTCAGATTTAGAGATAATTGCTATAGACCAAAATCCTTTTCACTACTTACAGCCAGAAGTATATGAATATATAGCTCACGAAAAACTTCTTTCTGAAATAATTGTAGATTTGTTTTCTCTTACTTATGGTTTGTCAAAAAATATTCAATTTTTGAAAGATAAGGTTATAGATATAGATTTTGATAAAAACTTTGTAGTTACAGAAAATGCAGAACTTAAATATGATTATCTAATTTTATCTTTAGGAAGTAGAACATTTTTTCCTCCAATAGAGGGGCTAAGAGAATACTCCTCTGGAGTTAAAACTTTAGATAGGGCTATGAAATTTAAACAGTTCTTTGAAAAAAGCATTTTAAGAAAAATAAAAGATGAAGGTATTTGCCCTATCAACTTTAAAGATTCATTTAATATTGTAATTGGAGGAGGAGGACTTGCAGGAGTAGAAATAGCAGCAGAAATGGCATATTTCCAAAGAAAACTATTTTCTCAGGTTGGTTGTAAATTATCATCAAATATGGATATTGTTTTAGTAGAAGCATTGCCTTCTATTTTATACGGGTTAGATGATTTTTTAATAGAAACTGCAGAAAAAAGACTTAAAGAGCTAGGTGTAAATATAATAACTGGTAAAAAAATAACTAAAGTTAGTCCAAAAGAGGTTGTTTTAGAAACAGGAGACTCTCTAAAATCAGATTTTCTTATATGGACAGGGGGAATAGTTGCAAGCTCTGTTTTACAAAAGCTAAACATCCCTAAAAATAAAAAACATCAGGCTATAGTTGATGAGTATTTTAGAGTAAAAGAAATAGATAATGTTTTTGCTATTGGAGATTGTGCAGAAATTAAAAATTTTGAAACAGGGAAAGTTTTGCCAGCTACAGCACAAATAGCAATACAGTCAGGGAAGATTGTTGCCAGTCATATAAAAAATTTAATTTTAGATAAACCTCTTAAGAAAGAATTTCCAGAATTCAAAGGAATTTTAACAGCTTTAGGTGGTAAATACGCTGCTGGAATAATAAAAGACAAAATAAAAATAAAAGGTTTACCTGCTTATTATCTAAAACAAACTGTATTTAAACTCTACAGATACTCCTTAAAAAGAGAAATTTAAAATCTAGCTGTTTTCTGGGATAATATTATTAAAACCTTTCTAATGAGGTCAAATAATGTTAGATATAAAAATAATCAGAGAAAATCCTGATTTTGTAAAAGAAAGATTAAAAACAAGAGATGAGGCTTATGTATATTTAATAGATGAAATTTTAGCAGTAGATAAAGAAAGAAGGAAAATTATTGCAGAAGTTGAAAAATTAAAGGCAGAAAAAAATAAACTATCTAAAGAAATTGGAAAATTATTCAAAGAAGGAAAAAAAGAAGAAGCTCAAAAGGCAAAAGAGGAAGTAGTAGCAAAAAATGAAAAAATAGAGCAACTAGAAAAGCAATTAAAGGAAGTAGAACAAAGATTTAATAGATTACTTTTATCTATTCCAAACATACCCCACAAAAGTGTTCCAGTTGGAGAAGATGAAACTCAAAATGTTGAGATAAGAAGATGGGGAGAGCCAAGGAAGTTTGACTTTGAGCCATTACCCCACTGGGAAATTGGAGAAAAACTTGGGATACTTGATTTTGAAAGGGGAGCAAAACTTGCAGGTTCAAGATTTACTGTTATGTACCAAAAGGCAGCAAGGCTTGAGAGGGCTTTAATAAATTTTATGCTTGATTTACACACAAAAGAGCACGGATATACAGAAGTATGGACACCAGTTTTAGTAAAACCTGAAATTTTGATAGGAACAGGGCAACTTCCAAAGTTTGAAGAAGACTTATATAAAGTTTGTGATGAGGATTTATATTTACTTCCAACGGCAGAGGTTTCTCTAACAAATTTACACGCAGGAGAAATCTTAAAAGAAGAAGAACTTCCAAAATACTACACTGCGTATACACCTTGTTTTAGAAGAGAAGCAGGTTCACACGGTAGAGATGTTAGAGGAATACTAAGACAACACCAATTTGATAAAGTTGAGCTTGTAAAAATAGTAAAACCTGAAAATTCATACGAAGAATTAGAAAAACTGGTTCAAGAAGCAGAAAAGGTCTTACAACTTTTAGAACTTCCTTATAGAGTTGTTGAGCTTTGCACTGGAGATTTAGGATTTTCTGCAGCTAAGACTTATGATATAGAAGTATGGATACCTTCACAGAATACATATAGAGAAATATCTTCTTGCTCAAATACAGAAGATTTTCAAGCTAGAAGAGCGAAAATTAGATATAAAAATAAAGACGGAAAGAACATTTTTGTCCATACATTAAATGGCTCAGGACTTGCAGTTGGTAGAACATTGCTTGCAATAATGGAAAATTACCAAACTAAAGATGGAGATTTTGAAATTCCAAAGGTTTTAGAAAAATATATGTAAGAGGCTGAATATGGAGTGCAGAGAAGAAGGAAAGAATTTTCAAAAACTTGTTGATATAGTTGCAAGATTAAGAAGAGAATGTCCTTGGGACAGAGAGCAGACAAACCAGTCTATAAAGAAAAATCTTATAGAAGAAGCTTATGAACTTCTTGAAGCAATAGAAGAAAACAATAACGAAGCAATGATTGAAGAACTTGGAGATGTTTTACTTCAGGTTGTTTTCCATAGCCAAATAAAAAAAGATGAAAAAAGTTTTGACATAAATGATGTAATTAAGCATCTAATTGACAAATTAATCTACAGACATCCCCATGTTTTTGGAGAAAAACAGGTAAAAGATGTTGAAGAAGTTTTAAACCAATGGGATAAACTAAAACAAAAAGAAAAAAATAGGCAATCAATTCTAGATGGAATACCAAAAAGAATGCCTGCTTTAATGAGGGCTACAAAAGTTCAAAAAAAGGCTGCAAAAGTAGGATTTGACTGGACAGATACCCAGCTAATTTTAGATAAAATACAAGAAGAAATACAAGAGCTAAAAGATGCAAAAACAAAAGAAGAAATAAAACACGAGTTTGGAGATATATTAATAGCCCTTGTAAACCTTGGAAGACATTTAGGAATAGACCCAGAAGAAGCTTTACACGAAGCTACAGACAGAATGGTTAGTAGATTTCAGCATATTGAAAAAAGAGCAAAAGAAATTGGCAAACCTTTAGAGGAAATGTCTCTTGATGAAATGGATAAATATTGGGAAGAAGCTAAGAAACTCGAAAAGCAAAGTAAATAGAGGATATGCATTACATAGAAACTTTTATTTAGATGAAAGTAGCCATATATACAAACAAATAAAAGAAAATCTACAAAAAAAGAGAGACTTTATAGCAAACTTAGGACATTCTACCTTTTTTATATATTTTGAAGGTATAAAAATTTTAACAGACCCTTTTTTAAGCCCTCACATTTTTGGAATAAAACGACAAAAACCTGCTTTAATTCCTCAACTTCTTCCACAAATGGACTATATATTAATATCTCACGCTCACTATGACCATTTAGATTTAAGGACTTTAAGAAGATTAAACAGAAATGCAAAAATAATCCTTCCAGAAAACACAAAAAAGGTTTTAGGTAATATGCATTTTAAAGATAAAATAGAACTTCCCCTCTGGAGAAATTTTGAAGAAGACAGTTTTAATATCCTTTCTCTACCTGTAAAACACAATAAAGGAAGGTCTTTACTTTTCCCAAACACAGAAGTTTGTAGCTATTTAATAGACATTAAAGGAACTACATTTTACTTTGGTGGAGATAGTGCATACTTTGAAGGATACAAAGAATATGGAGAAAAATTCAAAATAGATTTTGCATTTTTACCTATTGGAGGATATGAACCTAGACTTTTACTTAAAAATGTTCATATGAACCCACAAGAAGCAGTGCAAGCATTTTTAGACCTAAAGGCTGAATATATTGTTCCTATACACTATGCAACATACCATACATTTCCAAAATTTGTAAAAGTAGAAGCTCCACTTAATCATTTTTTAGAGGAAATATCTAAAAAAGGAATAAAAAACAAAGCAAAAGTGGTTGTTCCTAACACATTAATAAATATATAAAAAGTGATAAAATTAAACTATTCTAATTTCCTAATGGAGGATATCAATGGGAGCAGATGCAGAAAGCACCTGGTGGGAGCTAGCAGGTATTATATTTTTCACATTTATGGTTGTAACAGTAGGGCTACTCTGGGGGCTTGCAATAAAGGCAAGCTACAATGAAGAAAAAATGAAAGAAAAACAAAAACAGCAGGAGACACAAACAAATGAAAATTAAAAATTGGCCACTTGTAATAATAACAGGCTTTGGAGTTATAGCTATATTTCTAATAACATTTATCTTTATACAGGGACTTGCTATAAATACTGTCAGAGAAGCCTTAATAATGGAAAAGGCATATCCTAAAATAAAGCCTCAAGAGTATGTTAATGAATTAAAAAGGATTGCATCTAGAAATAATATACAGGTAAAAATCTTGTTTGAAGGAAATAATTCTTATTTAATTCAAATAACTAGGAAAAAACTATCTGAAAAACTATTAAATGAAGCTCCAAATGTTGCTGTTTTATCTGTTGTAAATGTTTCTGTTTATGATGTAGGAGATGGAACAGGGCTTGTGGCAACAAATCCATACATATGGGATATAATAGCACCAAATTCATATATAGATGACATTGCCCAAGGATTTGGAGAGGAACTTTCTATGATTTTTGATTCAATTTACTGGGATTATAAAAAGAAACAAAAAATGTTAAAGGAGTAAAGCTATGCCATACATAGTAAGGGTTAGAAAAGAGTTTCAGGCAGCACATTATTTAACAGATTACCACGGAAAGCCTGAACCTTTACACGGACATACTTGGGAAGTTGAAGTTTTTATAAGAGCAGATAAGCTAGACAATGGCGGAATGGGATACGATTTTGTAGAAATAGATAAATTTCTAGATGAGATTTTACCTAACTATAAATGTATGAATGAAATTTATGATTTTTCCCCGAGTGCTGAAAATGTAGCTAAGTATTTGTATGATAAGATAAAAGAAAAATATCCAAGTTTGCAAAAGGTTGTAGTTTGGGAAACAAAACATTGTGGAGCAGAGTATTATGAAGAATAAAATAACTGCATTCTTAACAGGATTTTTGCTTATTTTTAATTTAGCTTTCGCAGATACAATTGTTTTGACTAAAAATAAGGCTACATATGTGCAAGAAGAAGAATTTATGCTCGCAGAAGGAGAGAATATACTTGGGCCAATAGAACTTCATCCGTTAAATACTCTGGAAATACTAAATTTTGATATAAAAGATGCAGAAGTTGTTGATTATATCTATGAACCATCTTCTTTAAACTGGAAAGAAAATCTAATAGGTAAAGAGATTGTTATTTCTGGAGACGGTAGAGTTTTCAAGGGAAAAGTAATAGATATTAAAAAAGACTTTATAACTTTAGATACAAAAAAAGGAGTTATTATTGTCCCAACGCCTACTTTTCCATCTAAAATAGAAATTAAAAAAAGTTATTCTTCATCTTCTTCACCAAAAATAACATTTAAAGTAGTTTCCAAAATTGCTGGTGAAAGTAAAATAAAGATTTCATATCCAATTAAAGGTATAAGCTGGAAAGTTAGATACCTACAAAAAGATGGTAAATTAACAGGATTTTTAGAAATAGAAAACAACACAGCATTTACATTTGCATCTGTAGATATTTTAGTAAAACCTTTGAATAAGAAACTAGAGAAAGTGTTTTTACCAGCAAATAGCAAAAAAATTATTAAATTTAACACAGATAAAAAACTTCCTGATGGAATTGTTTTTATTTATGAAAAAGGAATTTTTAAAGGTATAGGCAAGGTAAAATCTGGAAAATTGATTAGGTAGATTCTATAACCATTTTGTAAGCTTCATTTTTGCTTATTCCAAAACTTTTAGCCAGTTCTTTGGCTATTTCTTTTGATTTTTTCCCTTTTTGCTTTTCTTTTTTTATAAATTCTTGAATTTCTTCAAAGCTTATACTATTTTCCGTTTCTTCAGGATAAACTAAAATTACAAATTCACCTTTTTGTTTTTCAGGATTATTGACAAAATAATTTAAAACTTCTTTTGGTTTACCTCTTATAAATTCTTCGTGTATCTTAGTTAGCTCTTTTGCAATAACTATATTACTTTGTGGAAGGATTTTATTTATTATTTCTAAAGTTTTAACTAGTCTTTTTGGACTTTCATAAAAAATACCTGTAATTTGTAAATCTTTAAGCTGGTTTAATACTTCTTCTTTTCGCTTTCCAGATTTTGGTAAAAAACCAAAAAAAATAAATTTGTCTGTTGGAAGTCCTGAAGCAGATAAAGCAGTAATTACAGCAGAAGCTCCAGGAATAGGAATAACATCTATACCTTTCTCTATTGCTTTTTTTACTATCTTATAACCAGGGTCAGAGATTGTAGGAGTTCCTGCATCAGATACCAGAGCAATATCATTTTCTTCTAAAATTTTTAAAAGTTTTTCAGATAAAGCTTCTTCTTTAAAATCATAATAAGGAATTAGTTTTTTCCCTTCTATTCCATAATGTTTTAATAGTTTCTTTGTCTGTCTTGTATCTTCGCAGGCAATAATATCAACAGATTTTAAAGTATTTAAAGCTCTTATAGTTATATCATCTAAATTTCCAATTGGAGTAGATACGACAAATAGTTTTCCCATTTGCTTTTTACTTTTAAACTAATTGATTTAAGTTTTTAAATATTGTATTCTAATGTGATGAAAAAATCTAAATTTAAGGAGGTTTGAACCTGTATGGCAGTTGTTATTGTAAAAGAAGATGAAAGTTTTGAAAAAGCACTAAAAAGATTTAAAAAAATATGTGAAAAAGAAGGTATTATTACAGAAATGAAAAGAAGAGAATTTTATGAAAAACCTTCTGTAAAAAGAAAAAGAAAACAAAGAGCTGCTAGAAAAAGATTAATTAAAATGCTCAAGAAAAAAGGATTACTATAAAGAGGTTTATATAAATGGGTCTCTTGCAAACTTTGCAAGAAGAAATGAAACAGGCTTTAAAAGCAAAAGACACAGAAAGATTATCTGTTATTAGAATGCTTATTTCTGAAATAAAAAAAGTTCAGATAGATAAGAAAAAAGAGCTTTCTGATGAAGAAATTATAGAAGTAATTCAAAGATATGCAAAGCAAAGAAAAGAGTCTATAAAACAGTATAGAGATGCAGGAAGGGAAGATTTAGCTCAAAAAGAAGAGAAAGAGCTTGAAATAGTTTCTAAATTTTTACCTGAACAATTATCAGAAGAAGAAATAGCTAAAATAGCAGATGAAGTTATTCAGGAAACTGGAGCTTCATCTATGAAGGATATGGGCAAAGTGATGAAAGTTATAATGGAAAAAGTAAAAGGCAGAGCAGACGGCTCTGTCGTAAGTAAAATAGTTAAAGAAAAGCTCTCTGATTAGCTTTTCTCTTTTCCTTTTACTATGGAAAGTATAGGAAAAACCTTAATATTCCTTGGCTTAATTTTAGCTTTAATAGGAGTATTCTTATTATTCTTTGAAAAACTTCCACTTAATATTGGAAAACTTCCTGGGGATATATATATCAAAAAAGACAATTTTGTTTTTTACTTTCCACTAACAACTTCAATATTAATTAGCATAATTTTAACTTTAATATTCCTTATTATCTCAAAGGTTTCAAAATGATAAAACTATCTGATTATGATTATGACCTTCCTAAAGAGTTAATTGCAAAATATCCTGTAGAGCCAAGAGATAGTTGCAGATTGATGGTTTTAAATAGGAAAGATAAAACAATAGAACATAGAATTTTTAGAGATTTAGGAGATTATTTAGAAGAAGGAGATTTACTGGTTTTAAATGATACAAAAGTTATTCCTGCAAGGCTAAAAGGGAAGAAAAAAACAGGGGCAAATATAGAAATATTTTTGCTTCGTCCATTTTCTGAAAATATATGGGAAGTTTTGATTAAAAACATAAAAAGATTAAAAGAAGGACAAGAAGTAATAATAGCCTCGGATTTTAAGGTTAAACTTTTAGAAAAATATGAAGAAGGTAAAGCAAAAGTTGAATTAATAGGAGAAAATATAAAACAGTTAATAGGAAAATACGGACATGTTCCCCTTCCACCATACATAGAAAGAGAAGATGAAGAAAAAGACAAAGATTATTACCAGACTGTTTTTGCAAAAAAAGAAGGAGCAGTTGCTTCACCTACAGCAGGACTTCATTTTACAAAAGAACTTTTGGAAAAATTAGAAAAAAAAGGAGTAAAAAAAGCTTTTTGCACTTTGCATGTTGGCCTTGGAACTTTTAGACCTATTCAAACTGAAGATGTAACAAAGCATAAGATGCATGAAGAGTTCTACCAGATACCAGATGAAACATTAAAGCTAATAGAAGAAACGAAGCAAAAAGGTAAAAGAGTAGTTGCTGTTGGAACAACAGTTGTTAGAACTTTAGAAACCTATGCACAAACAGGAAAAAAAGAAGGTTTTAGTGATATTTTCATATATCCTCCTTATGAGTTTAAAATAGTTGATGCTTTGATAACAAACTTCCATCTTCCAAAATC
>WFXI01000137.1 GCA_015490675.1 Hydrogenothermaceae bacterium | reverse complement strand
AAGTTCATAGATTATTGTTTCAGAAAATGGTTTATATTGCCTGTATTCAACATTAAATTTTAGATTTCTCTCATCATCTAATAAACATATTCCTAAAACATCTGAAAATGTATCTATGGATAAAATCATACTTATATTCGCATATTCCTAACAAAATTTCTAAAGAGATAATCTATTATACCGAAAATAATGTAAAGCAAACGAGGGAGAAGGTTGGACAAGGAAAAATTTAAACAGCTTTTAGAAAAATATTTGACGGAAGAAAATTGGGATAAATTGGAGAGATTAATGTTGGAGGAAGAAATGCAAAAAGAAGACAAAATTGAAATTTTAAAACACTTAATCCAAAAGGGGGAATATGAAGTAGATGTTGAAAAAGTAGTAGAAAAAATGCTTCAAAGATTTAAATTAGAAACAGAAGATTAAAAACTAAATTTATATAATTTTTCAAACACACTCTTTATTCTTAAAACAGCTTCGTCAACTTCTTCTAAACAGTTAAAAATTCCAAAAGAGACTCTAATAGCCCTTAAAGCTTCTTCTTCGGAGTACCCATAAGAAAGTAAGACATGTGAAGGAGTTGGCGTTCCAGAAGAACAGGCAGAACCAGAAGAAACATATACTTCCTGTCTTCCTAAAGCAATAACTAAACTCTGAGCATCTACTTTTGGAAAAATCACACAACTTATATTGCTACATCTTTCTGTATTTTCACTAACTATTTTTACATCGGGAATTTCTTCTTTTATCTTATTTTCAAAAGTATTTTTCAATTGTTTTAATTTTTTTCTATACTCATCTTTATTTTTATTCCATATTTCTACTGCCTTACCTAAAGCAAGAATCCCTAATGTATTTTGAGTTCCACTTCTATATCCATCTTCCTGTCCACCTCCATGTATAAGAGGAGAAATTTCTTTTTTCTTTATAAGCAATCCTATTCCTTTTATAGAGTTTATTTTATGTCCTGAAACACTATAAAAATCTACATCTTCAAAATTTGTTTCTTCTTTTATGAAAGACTGGACAGTGTCTGAAAATAAAGGAATTTCATAATTTTTTAAAATTTTAGAAATTTCTTTTAAATTTTGTTTAACACCTGTTTCGTTATTAACATGCATTATACAGACCAAAGCTGTATTTTTAGAAATACTCTTCTTAAGATAATCTAAATCAATATTCCCATTTTCATCTACTTTTAAAAATTTAACTTTCTTACCTTTTTTGGCTAAATATTTTGCTACATTTAAGACGGACTTATGCTCTATAGGAGAAACTAAAATTTCATCTTTATCTGTGGTTTCTAAATATCCTTTTAATATTGCATTATTAGATTCTGTAGCCCCTGATGTAAATATAATATTTTCATAAGGCTCGTTTATAATATTTGCAATATCTTGCCTTACCTTTTCTATCTCATTTCTTACTTTCTGGCCAAATTTATGAACAGAGTTTGGATTTGCATAAAGATTTTTTGTCCAATCAGGAAGTTCTTTTATTATCTCTTCAAAAACAGGCGTTGTAGCAGCATTATCTAGATATATTCCCATCTGTAAACCTTAAACAATAAATTTTTTCCTATATTCTAACATTGAAAAAAGAAAGTTAAATGATAAAATATTTCCTATGGAATTTAAAAAATTGATGAGGAAGTTTTAGATTATAAATCCTTATTAACAAATGGAAAACGACAGTAAACCCCCGCCACTTGTCCAGATAAGAGGCTTATCTAAGAAATATCTTATAAAAAAATCTCTTTTTAACAAAGAGTATTTTTATGCAGTAAATAATGTGTCTTTTGATATTCAAAGCTCCTCAATAGTAGGACTTGTTGGAGAGTCTGGAAGTGGAAAATCTACTATTGGAAGACTTCTTTTAAAACTAGTGCAGAAAGACTCTGGAGAAATTTTGTTTAACGGTAAAAATATTTATAAATATACAAAAGAAGAAGAAAAACAATTTAGAAAAGAAACTTCTATTGTTTTTCAAGACCCAAGAACTTCTTTAAATCCAAGGTGGAAAATTAAGGACATTATAGAAGAGCCTTTAATTGTTCATAATTTTCCAAAAAAAGAGAGAAAACAGCTGACAGAAAAGGCTATAACTGATGCAGGTTTAGATACTTCATTTTTAGATAGGTATCCTTCTGAGCTTTCTGGAGGGCAAAGACAAAGGGTGGCTATTGCAAGAGCCATCGTTTTATCCCCTAAATTTATAGTTGCAGATGAGCCAACTTCTGCTTTAGATGTTAGTATTCAGCTTCAGATAGTTAATTTAATAAAAAAACTACAAAAAGAAAAAAACATAGCCTTTTTATTTATTTCTCACGATATAAATTTAGTTGGAATTTTATGCGATTATGTAGTTGTTTTATACAGAGGAGAAATAATGGAAAAAGGAGATAAAGAAGCAGTTTTAAAAAATCCAAAACATCCTTACACAAAACTTCTTGTAGCAAGTATTCCACCAAAATCTCCAAAAGAAAGAAAAAACTTTAAAGAAATTCCAGAAGTTTTTAGAGAAGATATAAAAGAAGGATGTGTTTTTTTCCACAGATGTCCATACGCAGATGAAATTTGTAAACAAAAACCACCAGTTAAAACCTTAAAAAATCAGGAGGTATATTGCCACTTTGTTTGATACAGGATTTATCATAAATTTCTTAATTGTGTTTTTACTCCTCTTAGTTTCTGCATTTTTCGCAGGAATAGAATCTTCCTTTTTCTCTATGGACTGGCTAAAAATAAAAAGACTTGCAAAAGAAGGAAACAAATCTGCAAAAATAGCAGACCTTCTTCGTAGCCGTCCTAAAGAGCTTGTTATAACATTTTTGATAGGAAATGAGCTTGTAAATATTACAGCTTCAGCAATAACAACAGCAACTATTATTAAATACTTTGGGGAAGAATATGTATTTATAGCAGTTTTAATTATGACAATATTAATTTTAACCTTTGGAGAAATTACTCCTAAAACATATGCAGGATATTTCCCAGAAAAGTATGCATTATTTGCCTCTAGACCATTTTACACATTCTACATAATTGCTACACCCTTTAGATTTATTTTAATGAAAGTTGCAGAGTATGTTTTGAAAAAACTTGGATTAGAACTTCCTGTAGAAAGCCATAAAATTTCTGAAGAAGATGTTAGAACAATAGTTTCCATAGGAACAGAAAAAAATATGTTTACAGAAGAAGAAAAAGAAATAATAGAATCAGCTCTAGAACTTCATGAAGTTTCTGTTAGCGAAGTTATGACACCAAGAAGGGATATAGTAGCTTTAGAAAAAAACTTAACAGTTTCACAGGCTCTAGAAAAACTAAAAGGAAAAGAATTTAGCAGAGTTCCTGTTTATGAAGATAACCTAGATAATATTGTAGGAATTTTATATCTAAAAGATATAATCTTTTTAAAATTTGAAGGCAAAGATGAACCTATTTCTAAATATCTAAAAAAGCCCTTCTTCGTTCCAGAATTTACACCTCTTTTAAATGTTATGAGAGATTTTGAAAAAAATAAAAATCATATGGCAATTGTAATAGATGAACACGGAACAGTTGTAGGACTTGTTACTTTTCAAGATATTTTAGACTTTTTAGTTGGAGACCTACCTGAAGATAAGGAAAAAGAAGAAAAAGATATTGTTAAACTTGCAGATAACAAGTGGAGAATTTCAGGAAAAGCAGAAATAGAAGAAGTGGCAGAAGAACTAGGAATAAAACTTCCTGAAGATTATGACTACGATACTGTAGGAGGTTTTGTTTTATCTTTAATGAAAAAAATACCAAAGGAAAATGAAGAAATAATTTATGAAAACTTTAAATTCATAATAGAAAAAGTAGAAAATAACAGAATTGTTTCTGTAATAGCTATAAAACTTCCAGAGGTAAGCAAATGATTTCATATATAATAGCAATTTTCTTCTTTTTACTTTTAGAAGGCTTTTTTTCAGGTTCAGAAATAGCACTCTTCTCTGTAAATAGAGCAAAATTAAAATATTTAGCTAAAAACGGAGACGAAAAAGCAAAAAAGCTTTATGAAAAATTACAAAAACACTTTGATGATTACATAGCAACCACATTAATTGGAACAACCTTAAGTATAGTTACAATCACTGCTATTTATGTAAATTTCTTAATGGATGTATCTATTTATTTACCTTTTTTAAAAGGAAAAGAAGAACTTTTTGCAGAGAGCATCATAATTTTAACATTGCTATTTGGAGAAATACTCCCTAAAAGTGTGTTCCAACATTTTGCAGAAAAGCTAATATATTTTATAGTTCCAGCTTTAGACTTTTTCAGGAAACTATTATACCCATTAATATTACTTGCAAACCTTATAACGAAGGTAGTTTTCTTTATATTCAGATTAGAACCTAGGAAAGACAAAATACTATCTAGAGAAGAGCTTCTAGATGCACTTTTAATGGATAGTGAAGGTATTGAGGAAATAGAGAAAAAAATTATTGCAAATGTTTTAATCTTTGAAGAAAGAAGACTTGGAGAAATTGTCGTTCCTTTATCTGATGTTGTAGCTGTTGATGAAAACGAAAAAGTAAAAGATATAATGCCTGTTTTTAAATCTTCAGGATTTTCCAGAATTCCAATTTATGCAAAGAGAATAGATGAGATAGTTGGTGTTATTAGAGCTTATGATTTAGCAGATGCAAAACCTGATGAACCTGTAAAAAACTATGCAAAGAACATTAGATATTTACACGAATTTACAAGTCTTCCTAATGTTTTAAAAGGATTTAAGAAATTTAAAGACCATATGGCAGTAGTTGTTGATGAAAGGGGAGCTACAATGGGAATTATTACCCTTGAAGATGTTTTAGAAGAAATTGTTGGAGAAATTAGAGACGAATATACTAAAAAAGAAAAGAAAATGATTAAAAGAACCTTTAAAGATAAAATTGTTGTTGATGGAAGAATAGAAATAAAAGAAATAGAAACATTAGTAGATGAGAAATTTCCTAAAGGACCATATGAAACTCTTGGAGGCTTCATTGTTTATTATCTAGGAAGAATGCCTATGGCTAGTGAAGAAATTTATTACAACAGCCTTAAGTTTACAGTTCTACAAACAAATAAAAGAAGAGTTCAGGAAGTTTTAATAGAAAAAGTGGAAAATTCTGGAAAAGTTGAATAAATTAAAACTACTATGAAACTAATTATTAGTTTGCTT
>WFXI01000136.1 GCA_015490675.1 Hydrogenothermaceae bacterium | reverse complement strand
TATTTTGTGTATTTTGTAAATGAAGATGTTTTACTTAGTGGATGATAGGGTGGGTCTAAATATACAAAATCACCTTTTTTTGCCAGTTTACAAACTTCTTTATAGTCACTGTTAAAAATAGTTATATCTGCTGTGTTTAGATATTCCGATACTATTTTTATGTTTTCTTCATCTACTATTTTTGGAGTTTTATATTTACCAAAAGGTACATTAAATTGCCCATTTGAGTTCTCTCTATACAGACCATTAAAACAGGTTTTATTTAAATAAATAAATCTGCTTGCCCTCTCTACAGGGGATAGTTTATTAGGGTCTAATGCTCTTATTTTGTAGTAGTATTCTTCTTCATTTTTGTGTTTTTTTAGACTTTTTATTAATAGTTCTGGGAAATTTTTTATAACCAGATAGGCATTTATCAATTCTGAGTTTACATCGTTTATTATAGCTTTTTTGGGAAGCAGTTCAAATAATAATGCACCACCTCCTACAAATGGCTCTATGTATGTGTTGAATTCTGGAGGTACTTCCTTGATAAGTATATCTACAATTTGCCTCTTCCCACCTGCCCATTTTACAAATGGTTTCGGTTTTACAATCGTCTGCATACTACCTTCCTGTATGGGTTGCTATACTTACTATGTTAAATATATCTTCGCCTTTTTCAAGAGCTTCAAGTAATTTTTTAAACATGTATGCATTCGGCATGTTTGTTTTTTCTTGTATCATTAAAAGCTCTGCAAGTAGTATAAGAAATTTTATAGAGTACTCTCCTTTGCTTGATAGCTCCTTATACCTATCGAGTTCTTCTTTATATTTTTTTAGCAAATGATTAATATCTGTTCTTTTCTTCCTCTCTTCTTCTGATTTTATAGGTTCTATTTCATTCCATAGGTCAAGTAAGAAATTTAAAAATTCCTTTGTTTTTTGTGGTTCTATTTGCATTTTCATCAATATATCTACTGCCCAATGTATATGTTTCGGTGTTCTTATTCTTGACCAACCTTTAGAGGTTTTCTGTCTATATTTGATTAGTATATCGTATTTGGATAATTTACCTTCGTATATACCTATTATGTATCGGTCATTTATTTTAAATGCGTGTATAAGTTTAAAGCTTGTTAATTCCATACATTTTCTTAAGTCCTGATTCTCACATTTGTGTTGTTTTACCATCTGTCTTATATATTCTTCCAATAAAGAAGTATTTTTTGCTTTAAAATACCCATTTTTGTACTGTTTATCTGTTTTTGTTTATCTGTTTTAAAATTTTTAATTTTCCTTATTGGATATCTATTTATTTTTCTATAAATCTATCCATAAATTTATACAAATAATTTTCAAGCTCTAAAAACTTCTTATAATCTGATACCATCCCTTCTGGAGTTTGTATGAACTTTCCTCCTTCTTTAATCTCATTTTCACCTTCTTCTATCCACTTTTTTACACTTTCCATATCAACCTCAAAGTGAAACTGAAGTCCTACGATTTTACCATCTTCACTTTCAAATGCCTGATTTTTGCATCCTTCACTGTAAAAAATGTGTTTTGTTCCATTTGGAAGGTCAAAGGTATCCCCGTGCCAGTGGAAGACTTCCACTTCATTTGGAAAATCATAAAAATATTTAGATTTTTCAGCTTCTTCAGTTTTGTAAACAGGAAACCATCCAATCTCTTTATTCTCACACCTGTAAATCTTACTTCCCATAACTTCGGCTATAAGCTGTGCTCCAAGGCAGATTCCCAGGACTTTTTTACCTAATGTTATAGAGTTCTCTATAAATATCTTCTCTTTTCTTAAAAACGGATATTTGTCTTCATCATAAACGCCCATAGGTCCACCCATTATAAGAAGGAGGTCAAAAGAGGAAAAATCAGGAAAAGGCTCACCTCTGTAAAGATGTGTTCCTTTAATCTGTACATTTCTGTCTTTAGCCCATCTGAATATGTTTGCAGGTGTCTCGTAAGGAACGTGCTGAAAATAATGTATTCTCATTGTTTTCCTCCAGTACATGATTGCTGTACTTTCCTTAATTTTAACATCTTTAATTTCTATATTTTTACCTGTAGTAGAGTAAAAAAATTGCCTAAGGGCTGAAAAGATACTCAGGTAATTCCGATAATTATTTTGTAACTCATCTTTATGGGGGAGTGTACTGTGGCAATTAACAATTTAATAGAAGAATCAAAAGAAGACAAAACACTTATGGAACAATTACAAAAATTATTTATAGAATTTTATTCCAATTTTTACAAAGATGAACATGCATCCAGTTTTTTAACATCGTTTACTCAGGTTAAATCTTTAATAGAAAAACAAAGTCTTACTATTTCAAAAATTATAAATTCTATAAAACAAAATAATACTGAAGAAGTTTATAAGGAGTTTTTAAAAACTGCTAAAAGGCATTATGAACTTGGTGTATTCCCAAAGGCTATGTTTGACTCTATAAATGTTTATACAAGGATGCTTTCTGATAAAAAAATTCTTGAAAGAAAACATATTAAGTTAATTAAAAGCATATTAGAAGAAACTACAGCTAAGATATATATAAAGGGTTATATAAATGAAGCCATATCTTTTTTAGAGAATGAAAGAAAGTTAAAGGTAAATAGTAAATACGATGATTACTTCTATAGTAAAGTAATTTCCCACTTAAAAAAACTAATAGAATTTATCGATTCTTCAGAAAATTTAAAAATGGAAGCTCTTTTATTTGTACATACAAATTGTGGAATTGCAAAATTTTTAGAAGGAATTGGTTTTCAAATAATGTCTCATGGTAGAGAAATAAATGCATTAAAACTAAAGGCTGTACATAAAGCCGTACATGAATATACTAAAAGTCTATTTTCGTACATAGAAAAACATCAGTACTGTGATGCTGTTTATATGGCACTAAATATAATTGATAATGTCTATAAACTTTTGTACTTATACTCAAATTTAGCATTAAGATGGAGAGACAATAAAAAAGATATAGTATCAAATTACACATTAACCGCTAAAAAGGATTCAAAAACCTATTTACTTATTCTTAAGCATGAAGAACACATTAAAATATCTCAAGATCTCAGAAGAAAAATTTTTAATATCTTGGAAAATTATTTTCTAGATTTCTCCTTTATATTTTTCGATGAAATACAAAGCAAAGATACTATAGATATATTTATCAATCAAAAATCAGAAGATTTTTCCCTAAAATTAGAAAACTTAATAACCGATTTAACGAAACTTGCAGAGGAACTTTCATTTAAATATGTATCTATATCTGATAGACCAATATTAAAAATTGCTAAGTTCGACCTATCTGCTATAGAGCGATATTTTGCGAATGAGGAGGAAATTCTGGAACTTTATAGAGAAATCAAGAATAAGCTTGAAAAGGAAACCAGCAATAATGTAATAAAAGTTATTGATTACAGTCAACATATCAATGATATAGTAAAGTCAATTAAGAACAACCTGTCCATAAAAGAAGTATCAATCAAGCAACTGAAAAAAGAAAATGTGGAATTATTTGCTCACAAAATTTTCACGATGGATAGAAAGTTATTTGGAGTAGAAATTTTAGGAAGGATAAAAGATACTAACACAAACGAATATATACCGGCTGGTAGGTTTATAAAAGTTTTTGAAAAGAACAATTTAATGGAAGAATTTGACAGGATAATCATAAAAAAGGTAAAGGAAAATTTAAAAGAAATAAAACAAATTACTAAGAATATTTTTGTGAATATTTATCCATCTTCCTTATCATATGATCCTGTGGTAGATGAATTAAAACAGCTTATAGGAGAATGTGATAAAGAAAAAATAAACTTATTTTTAGAACTCACAGAATACACAATTATTTCAAATAAAGAAATTTTCGAGTTTTTGAAAAGCGATAGATTCACTATTGTCTTTGATGATTTTGGAACTGGCTATACAAACTATGAACTTATAGGAGAACTTGGAGAAAAGAAAAATGCCAAAGTTATAAAGATCGATGGTTCTATAGTAAAAAAATCTAAAGAATCTAAAATTTATACATCAATATTAGAATCCATAACATTATTTTCAGATAGCCTCGGAATGAAAACAGTTTATGAGTTTGTAGAGAATGAAGAAGTATTCGAAAAAATAAAAGAAATAGCAAAAAGTTTAAATTTAAAGACAAAAAATATTTTATTACAAGGCTTTTATTTACATGTTCCAGCCCATTACAAAGAATTAATTCTGCCAAAAAATCAAGTGAAAGATAAGAAGTAGCTTTTTGCTTTTTCATTTTATAAAATCTTCTTTAAACTTTTATTCAGTTTTTCCTTCTCTTCTTTTTTTAGAAAATCTATATGAACAGGATAATGTTCTTCTAAATTTAGATTTTTCTTTAGATTTTCTTCTTCCCTATCCTTATCCTTTATATCCTGATTTGTTAAAACAATAAAATTTATGTGCCCTGCCTTTTCTTTTCCCTTTTCTGCAAGTTTACCCATTAAATACACTTCTGCATTGTCATATTCCTCTTTTATTTTTTTAGTTAGCTTCGGAATTAGTTTTTCATATTCTTGAATAACTCTTTCTCCTTCTTCTAATCTCCAGTCTATATATTCCTGTAATCTTACTTTTGTGAAAAATCTGTATGTTATTTCAAATAAAAGAGTAAGTACAAGGACAACAAATGATGAACCAAGAGCATCTGGATTTGTTTTTAAGTTGTATCCAATCAGAACAATTATGGATATAAAACACAGGAGAAAGGCAGCAAGAGATATAAACCTGTTTGAATCTGTATAGTATGCAAGTTTTACATTGGCAAGATTTACCCCTGCAAAAATTATTAAAAATCCTAAACTTCCTGCAACAGATATATTTTCAAGGTTAAATGTTGTAGCAAAAATCACTGTGAGAATGGCAAGAATTATCAGACCCTCTGTTGCATGTTTCCAAACATGTCTTGTTACTTCACGGGGCAAAGCACCGAACTTAGCCACAAGATAACTCACCCTTGCACTTCCATATAGAGTAGCATTTATAGCAGAAGCCGTTGATAAAAGAGCAGCTATCCCAATAAGGACAAACCCAGCCTGACCTAAAAATGGCTTTGCAGCTACAGCAAGGGCGTAGTCTTGGTATTTCTGAACGTCTTCATATGTCAGATTCGCAACTGCAACGGTAGAAACAAAAACATAGATGAAAATAACCGTACTAACAGCAGCATAAAAAGCTCTTGGAAGTGTTTTTTCAGGGTCATTTATATCCCGAGCAGTGTTTGCGATAAGTTCAAAACCTTCATAGGCAAGGAATATTATAAGCCCACCGGTCATTATTTTTAGAATGCTTTCCCAATGCTCAGGAGAAAGTTTGGAAAAATCTCCTGTAAAAAATCCAAGAGTAGAGAAAAACAGAAGTATCCCAACCTTCATAAAAACCATAATATCTTCAGCTTTTCCGCTTATGTATGCTCCAAGGGCATTAATAACTGTGAAAAATACAATTACAAAAACAATAAAAAGCTTTTTAGCAAGCTCTATCTCATAACCAAAAAATAAAGCAGAAGCATAACTGCCAAATGCATAAGAATAAAGGGAAAGCATTATTACATAACTTGCAAGTAAAAGAGTATTAAGATAAGCAGTAAAAAGGTTATTTCCAAAAGCTCTCACAAGGTACTCTACTGTTCCTCCTTCAGATGGATAACGAACAGATAGTTTTGCATAGGAGTAAGATGTTAAAAGAGCAATCAT
>WFXI01000135.1 GCA_015490675.1 Hydrogenothermaceae bacterium | reverse complement strand
GGGAAATTTTAGAAACTAATCTAAAAGGTGTTGCTGTAGATGTTTACTCAGACGAATGGATGGAAGAAGATATAGTAAATAAAACTCCTGTAATTGTATATAAAATAGCCAAAAGAAAAGGTGGTTTTACATTATATATGAAGGCACCATCTGAAGACCTTGAATGGTATTTTTCCAGAGGACTTACAGAAATAAAATTAGGTCAATCTAGAGGAGGGAAATTTTTACACATAGAACACGAAGACGGAATTTACTGGGTAGATATGCAGGTTAATAAAGAAGTATATGAGTTCTTAAAAGAGTTTATAGAGGAACAAAATCAAGATTAGTAAAAAACCTAAATTCTAACTACATTTCTATATTAAATCTTATCAAGAAATATGATAATATTCATATTAAATTTTAGTTTTCATACTAAATTATCTTCAAAATCTGCCCAAGGAGGCAAACGAAATGATAGAAGTAAAAGTAAAAAACATAGGACTTGACTCAATAACAGGTAGCCCAATTTTGATGTTAGCAGATGTTAATAATGAAGATGATATATATCCAATATGGATTGGTATATCAGAAGCAGAAGGAATAATAATAAAGCAAGCAGGGATTACCACCCCTAGACCATTAACTTACGATTTATTCAAAAATACAATTGAAAAGTTAGGAGCTAAAGTAAAAAAAGTTGCTATTGTTGATTACAAGGATAATGCATATATTGCAGAGTTAGTTTTGGAAAGAAATGGTATTGAAATAGTAATAGACGCAAGACCATCTGATGCTATAAATTTAGCTTTAAGATTTAATGCACCAATATATTTAAATGAAAATGTAGTTAAAAAGCTAAACCTAAAAGATATAAAAGAAGCTATTGCTAAACAGCAAGCTCAAGTTAAAGAAGACGAAAATATAAAAACAGTAGAAGACTTGGAAAAGGCCACATCAGATGAAATTGATAAAGAGTTAGAAGAATTTAGAAAAATGCTTGAAAATATCAAACCAGAAGATTTTGCAAAAATGGATTTTAAGAAAAAAGAAAATTAATATTAATTAAGTGGGGGACTATTAGTCCCCATTGTTTATACTAGATTGTATTTAACTAATAATTCTGCTATCTGCACTGCATTTGTTGCTGCACCTTTTCTTAAGTTATCAGCAACTACCCACAAAGAAAGTCCATTTTCAAATGCTAAATCTTTTCTAATTCTTCCAACAAAAACTTCATCTTTCCCATCAGCATCTATTGCCATTGGATATTTAGCATTTTCAGGTTCATCTACTACAATAACATTTTCAGCATTACTTAAAATTTCTCTAGCTTCTTCTACTGTAATAGGTTCTTCTGTTTCTATAACTACACTTTCACTATGACCATTTATTACAGGAACTCTAACACATGTAGCAGACACCAAAATATCTGGAGCGTGCATTATTTTTCTAGTTTCATTTACCATTTTCATTTCTTCTTTTGTGTAAAGGTTTTCCTGGAACACATCTATGTGGGGAATAACATTAAAAGCAATAGATGCTGGTAAATGTTTTGGAGTGTATTCTTTTCCTTCTAGTTTTGCCTTTGTTTCTTCTATTAAATCATTAATAGCTTTAGCTCCTGCTCCAGATACAGCCTGATATGTTGCTACGATAATTCTTTTTATTTTTTTAGCTTTATGAATTGGGTTTAAAGCTACAACCATTTGAATAGTAGAACAATTCGGATTAGCAATAATTCCTTTATGCCATTTTACGTCTTCAGGATTTACTTCAGGAACAACTAATGGAACATTTTCCTCCATTCTCCATGCAGATGAGTTATCGACAACAACTGCTCCTTTTTCCACAGCAATAGGAGCCCACTGTTTGCTGGTCGAACCTCCTGCAGAAAATAAAGCTATATCAATTCCTTCAAAACTTTCAGGTTTAACTTCTTCTACTGTTATTTCTTCTCCTTTAAAATTTATTTTTGTTCCTGCAGAACGGACAGATGCAAGAAGTTTTATATTTTCAACAGGAAAGTTTCTTTCCTCCAAAACTTTTAACATAGTTCTACCTACAGCACCAGTAGCACCTAAAATAGCAACATTGTATCCTTTACTCATTTTTCCCTCCGAAAAATTTAAGAGATAATAATATTGTATAACTTTTGACTAAAAAGTGAGGCTAGAATGGGTATTAAGCAAAAAATTAAAAATCCGTTTTTTATTATTGTTTTTATAACATTGATTAGTTTACTACCTATGGTAGCTCTTTTATTTGACAGATTGATGTTAAACTTAAGTTACTCGGCTCTTTTTTATATTGAAATATTTGCTGGTATAATCTTTGTATCTACTGGATTATTTATAGCATATGCATTCTTAAAAAATTAAGGGGAGATAATATGAGAAAGCTAATAATTGTTCCTATTGTTGGTGTTACACTTATTTCTTGCGTTCAAAAAGAAGAAGTTAATGCTCTAGAAAGACAAATTTTAGATATAAAAAAAGAAGTAGCTCAAATTAAACAAGAACAAGCGAAAACAAATCAAAATCTTCAAGAATTGGCAAGTAGATTAGATGAATTATCAAATATAGTTTCAAAAAATTCTATAGATATAGAAAAATTAAAAACTGCCTATAAACCTTCTAAAAATCCTCCTTTGGAAGGAGAAGAAGTTGTAAAAATTCCTAAAAAACCAGAAGAAATATACAATCAAGCATTAGATTTCTACTATCAAGGAAGATTTGAAGAAGCTGAAAGTATGTTTAAAAAATTTTTAGACGATTTTAAAGATAGTCCCCTTTATGACAATGCAATGTTTTGGACAGGTCAAATTTATTATTCAAAAGGAGAATATCAAAAAGCTATTAAGATTTTTTCTGATTTAGTCTCTTTATGTGAAGAAGGAAAACTCAAAGATTGTAATAAAGAACCAATTGCATTACTAAAACTAGCTTACTCATATATAAAATTAAAAAATTTAGATAAAGCAAAAAGTACTCTAGAAAAACTTATTAAAAAGTATCCAAAATCAGAAGAAGCATTAGTTGCTAAAAGAAAATTAAGGGAACTGTAATGTTTGAAAATATAGACAAAGATAAACTTCCTAAGCATGTTGCAATTATTATGGATGGAAATGGTCGGTGGGCAAAACTTAGAGGCTTACCTAGAATATACGGACATAGGGAAGGTGCAAAGGCTGTAGAAAGGACAATAAGAATAGCTAAAAATATTGGTATTAAATACTTAACAGTTTTTGCTTTTTCAACAGAGAACTGGCAAAGACCTAAAGAAGAAGTAGAAGCAATAATGTCTTTGCTTGTTGAGTATATAAATACAAAAGTACCTGAATTGATTAAAGAAAACATTAAACTTAGATTTATGGGAAGGAAAGAAAATTTACCAGAGATGATATTGGAAACTATGAAAGAAGGTGAAGAAAAAACAAAAAACTGTGATAGTATGGATTTCATAGTTGCTATTAATTACAGTGGTAAAGCAGAAATTATTGATGCTGTAAACAAAATCATAACTTCAGGAAAACCGGATATAACCGAAGAGGACTTTAAAAATTTTCTATATTTACCAGATGTTCCAGAACCAGATTTATTAATAAGAACAAGTGGTGAACAAAGGATTTCCAATTTTATGCTATGGCAACTTGCATATACAGAACTTTATTTTACTCCTGTTTTATGGCCAGACTTTGATGAAGAAGAATTTTTAAAAGCTATTTATGATTATCAGTCTAGAGAGAGAAGATTTGGAAAAGTGGTTTCTTAAATGAAAAATCTTCTGGTTAGACTTATTTCTGCAATAATTCTTGGTACATTAGCTATTTTAGGAGTTTTATACATAAATAAAAGTTTATTCTTCTTAATTACTGCACTAATTGTTGGCATAGCAACATATGAAATAGGTAACTTATTAAAGGAAAAAGTAAATAACATAAATCCTCTTGAACTATCTATTATAGGTTTTTTTTCATCTTTAGCTTTTTTATTTTTCAATATCTACTTTTCTTTAATTTTAATATTTCTATACTCATTTTTTAAGTCTGTTAAAAGTTGGAATTTAGAAGAGTTATCCTTTACAGTTTTTAGTTTAATTTACACAGTAATTTTTATTTCTACTTTGGCAGTTTTGTTTGAAATAGACAAATACTTACTTTTTGTCTTATTTGCTACAGTATGGGCTGGAGATACAATGGCATATGTTTTTGGTAAGACCATTGGAAAAAATAAACTTGCTCCAAAATTATCTCCTAAAAAAACAATAGAAGGTGCCATAGGAAGTATAATTGGTTCTTTAATTTTTGGAACAGCAGTAGCATATTACCTAAATCATTTGGAAGCAATACCTGCAATATTGATAGCATCTGTTGTGATGCAAATTGGTGACCTGTTTGAAAGTTTTATAAAAAGACAAGTAGGAAAAAAGGACAGTTCAAATCTTATTCCTGGTCATGGAGGAATTTTAGACAGAATAGATGCATTAATAGTTGCCAGTGTTATTTTTGTAGCATATTACAAAATGCTACCTGTCTAGAGTTTCATCTATCCAGTTTAAATAATCTTCAGAACCTAAAACAATTGGCATTGCAATAATTTCTGGAACAGTATAAGGGTGTAATTCTTTTACCCTTTTAACTAAATCTTTAAATTTGTCTTCTCTGGTTTTTATAATAAGAAGATTTTCTGTATCGTCTTCTATATTTCCTTTCCAATAATATATTGAATTAACTTCTGATTTTGTTATATTTACACAGGCAGAAAGTTTTTCCTCAACAAGTACTTTTGCTATTTTTCTTCCTGTTTCAAAATCTGGAACAGTTATTAAAACTACTATGTATTTCAT